>NZ_JBHNYT010000012.1:0-145979 GCF_054960575.1 Pseudoalteromonas sp. PSi26
TTTATATGCGGTTTTTTTGTGTCCTAACTAGGCTAAATAACAGGCTTATAAGTAAGCTTAATCAGCATTTAAATGTTGCGCTATCATGTTACGGTCTTTTTCAGGCATGTTTTCCACGACTAAATTAAACGAATTATCAATCATGCGTTCAATTTCACCTTGTGGGATTGAACCGTCTAAAATAACCGTATTCCATAGACGCTTATTCATGTGGTAGCCGGGGATAACCGCGGGGTAAATATCGCGTAACGAAAGTGCCTCGTCGGGATCGCACTTTAAATTAAGCCACCAAATCACTTCACCGCTTTCGTTAGTTTCACCATCGTTACCAACAGCAAGCGTGGCGAACATTTTATGATTCACTTTATAGACATCAACCTCTTGAGCAAATGGTTTGGTAACCAACACAAGCGGCTTTTTGATTAAATACTCATGTACTTTTATTTGATCCATGATCCATTCCTTGAAGTCATACTAGGTAGATACACCATAGCAGTTTTTTTATGAATTGATTATATGTATTTTAGTATAAATATAGATTTTACAAGTCAATACAAGGTATAAGCCGTTTTAGCTCACTTTATTGTTGAACAAAGTTCAGTTCGTGGTATGTTTCTGGCAATCAAAAAAATAATAGGATTTACACATGCCAAAGGCGAGTGAAGTAAAAAAAGGCACAGCTATTGAGTTTAATGGTCGTGTATTAGTAGTAAAAGATATTGTGCGCTCGGTTCCTCAAGGCCGTGCTGGTGGAAGCTTATACCGTATGCGTTTATACGATGTAGTGACCGGTGGCAAGGTTGATGAAACGTTCAAAGACAGCGATATGCTAACGCTTGCTGACTTAATTCGTCGTGAAGCTATGCTGTCGTATATAGATGGCGACGAATACGTGTTTATGGATAGCGAAGACTACACGCCGTATAACTTGAATAAAGATGCCATTAGTGAAGAAATTTTGTTCATCAATGAAGAAACCCAAGGTGTGCACGTTATTGTTATTGATGGAGCGCCAGTAGGGCTCGATTTACCTTCAAGCGTTGAGCTTGTTGTTGAAGAAACTGATCCGTCTATTAAGGGCGCTTCAGCCAGTGCTCGTTCAAAACCAGCACGCATGTCTACTGGTTTGAATATATCTGTTCCTGAGCATATTTCAACGGGCGATCGCATTCGTATCAATACGGTTGAAAACAAATTTATGGGGCGTGCTGAAAAGTAGCGCTCATCAAATTATTAATTAAATTAAAAATCAGCGGTTTTTATTTAGCCCACTAGGTTGCAAACCTCGCGCCTCGATTAAATAGCCGCTGATTTGAACAAAATTTAATCCAAAAGATCAACGGCCCTAAATACACTGCTTTTTTGTTAAAGGTGTATTGCTTTAAATTTAATCGAAGAAACGCTAAACTGCGCGCCAATTTAATTAGATAAGGTATGTGGTTTTGTGGTTTGTTTTACTTAGCAGTTTGTTTATCCCGCTTATGTACTTAGACACAATACAAAAAGGAATGCCCGTAAAGCGTTGGCTTGTGCTCAGTGCGCTGCTTGGTCCCTTGGCTTGGTTTTTATTTAACGTTCATTACAGGCGAGCCTGGTTGAGATATGTCGGTGTTAATACCTGCATGTGGCGCGCTTAGCTTATAGACGCCACATTACTTTTTTTAGAGCTAATTAAGCTTGGCGTTGCTTTACTTTGTTGTTGTTTTAAAAACTCAGTAAATTCGTCTTTAGATAACGGTTTTGAGTAATAATAACCTTGTACCGTTTCGCAATTAAGTGTTTTTAAAATGTCTATTTGATGTGCTTGTTCTACGCCTTCGGCCACGACATGCAAGTCAAGGTTGTGAGCAATCGTGACGATTGAATCGACCATATTTCGGCCGCGCTCGTTTTTCATATCATCAATAAACGCTTTGTCTACCTTTAGCGTATTTAGCGGAAACTGTTTTAAATAAGCCAAAGAAGAATACCCAGTACCAAAGTCGTCCATAGCTAAATGAATACCTCGGGCGCTTAACGAGCGCATAATATTAATGGCTTCGTTTGGATCATCCATTACTGTGCCTTCAGTAATCTCTAATTCTAAAAAGTACGATGGCAAAGCATTTTTTTGCAAAATAATATCAATACGCGACGTTAAATCGGGAAGGCTAAATTGCTTTGCCGATAGGTTAACGGCAACACGACCATTAAACAGTCCATCGTCCAGCCATTTTTTTACATCGCGACAGGCTTTGTTTAAAACAACTTCTCCAATATCTATTATTTGACCTGTTTCTTCAGCAATAGGGATAAATACGCCAGGACTTATTATTCCTTTTTTAGGAGTAATAAAACGGACTAACGCTTCCATGCCTGTTAACTTGCCCGTGCGTATATTCATTTTTGGCTGGTAGTAGACTTCAAAGTGATCTTCTTTCAAACCAAAACGCATTAGGTTTTCAATTTGTAAGCGTTTGACTGCTTGGCGGTTCATGGTGTCGTTAAAAAACAGGTAGCTATTACCTTTCTTTTTGGCATGGTACATTGCGGTGTCGGCATTTTTAAGTAGTACTTCGGGTGTGTTTCCATCTTCAGGAAACAACACAATACCGACACTTGAGGTAATAGCCAGCTCGTGCCCTGCCATTTTAAATGGGGTGGAAATAGCCGCTAAAAACTGTTTTGCAGTGCGAGTGATTACATGAAGGTCGTTCGTATTTGACATTACAAGTGCAAATTCATCGCCTCCCAAGCGATAAAATACATCGTTTTCGCGGGTGAGTTTATTTAATCGCATAGCAAGTTTTGCCAGTAAACTATCACCTAGTTGATGACCTAATGAGTCGTTTATTTTTTTAAAGTTATCTAAATCAAAAACAAGTAATGCATGGTGAGCGTCTTGCTGAACCAGTTTATGTAAGTTAGTAAAAAATAAATTACGGTTAGGCAGGCTTGTGGTGCGATCTCGATTTGATAAATTATGCAGCTGCGACTCTGCTTTTTTTCGCTCTGTTAAGTCGGAATAAACAACCACGTAGTTAGTAATTTGGTTTTGCTCGTTTTTAATTTCATCAATTGATATTTCTATTGGCAGCAATACACGCTCATTATTGCGCAGTTTAATTTCTTGCTGAATATGCTCAGTTTGGCGCACTACATCGATGATGTTTTCAACGTAACTTGTATCGTATCCAGGCAATTTAAAATCTTTATTTAGGTATTGTTCGCGCATACCACCAAATAACGTTAAAAAACTGGGATTTATATCGACTAATTTAAAGTTCTTATCGTAAATTGCCAGCGCATCAGTAAACGACTCAACACATTTAGCAAACAGATTTAATCGTTCTTCGGTTGATTTTAACTGTGAAATATCGCGAACAGTGCCTGTCATTCTGAGCGGGGCTAGATTTGCATCTTTTTCAATAACCTTGCCGCGGTCAAGCACCCAATGCCACTTGCCAAATGTATCTTTAATTCGGTATGTGGCTTCAAAAAAAACGCTTTGCTCTGCAAAATGTTTTTTTAGTAGATGCTCAACATGAGGAATATCTTGTGGGTGTATAAGGCCTTTATTTGGTGGGAAACCCATAATAGTGGGGGAGTGCATCATGTATTTATCGTTAATACGAATAACTTCGCCTGTTTTTATATTCCAATCCCACAAGGTGTCACCACTGCCTTCAACGGTACTTTTTAAACGTTTTTCAGAGAGGCGAAGTTGGCGACGAGAGCGCCTAAGCTTGTATATAACAAATAATAGGTATGGCAAAGCGAGCGCAATAATAGCGCTCGACAATAACAGCAGAGTGTCTGAATTGTATTTAAATGAAGACTCAAAGGCGTAAGTATCAAACGAGTAAGCAAGTAATACAGCGAATAGGTTTAGTTTTATTGTTTTTATTATCATTTTTTATTACTACTAATTTACTAATGACAATTTAAAACAAGGACATTCAAGAGTCAAAGAGAATGCGAGTAAACCGGTGTTTTTTGAGATTTATTAGCTTTAGCGTTACTTAAAAGCTCGTATCTTGGCCTATCTTCATCAAAAAGTACCAGAGCATAATCTTTAATTTCTTGTAGAGTCAGCATGTTCAGTGCACAAAGCAATCGTTTTTGCATATCAAAATTATGATCTCTATTACCTATAGCAAGCCATAATCGTTGTGAGCGTAAACGTAAGTTTTTGTCTTTTTCTGCAATATGCGTTTTTAGACCATGTTTTTGTTGCTGCCAGCTATGCTCGTCTAGCTCATTGATATTACTTAAATACTGATTCATAAAGTGAGTATGGCGATGCAGCAAGGTTTTTGAATCAAATTTAGGGGACTGTATATAAAAAGCAATGCCTGCCCGGGTGTTAAAAGGCGCGTAACCCGCACCAACCAAATAGCCTAACTGTTGTGTTGTGCGCAACTCGTTAAAGTAGTCTTGGTTTATTAAATGATTTAACGCCATCATTTTAACTTTTTCGTTCACGTCATTGGTTTGTGCCTGGTAATACACAACCATGGCATGATCGTTACACGGTAATTCAATTTCGTAACGTGTTGCTTTTTTTATTTCAAATAGAGGGCGTCTTAAATCGTCGATAGTTGTGGCATTCTGCAAATGTGCAGCCACCTTTTTTTGAAATTCTAAAGCATGATTTTCTTGCCAGTTACCATGTAAAAAAGACTCTACATGTAACGCCTTAAAAAAGTCTTGTCTAAATTCATTAAATTGCTGGAAACTTGTTGCTTTTAAAGCTGCTGCTAAATCGTTAGGCTGAGGATTCCAAGGCATTAGTTTTGCACCTAAAATACTAAACAGCTCACTAACAGGTTTGTTTTGGTTGCTGTTACGCCAATGCCTAACAAGTTGTTTTTTATACTCGGCAAAGCGCTTTGCACATATATCTACATTAAATAACGCATCTAAAAGTTCATCGACGAGTTCTAATTGGCTCGATGATAACCCTGCAGTATGTAGTGTAAGTCCTCCTTGGTGGGAGGTTAAATGATAACTTAAACCAGCCAGTTCTGCTGGGTAAAACTGTTCGCCAACGCTATCCATAAATAAATCGGTAAATAAACGTGTTAACGCCATGTGCTTTACGTCTTTTACCGCAAAATCAGAGTCCATAGCTAAATAAAAATGACCTTTCGCTACTCTAAATGTACTGTCTTGTTTAAACCAAAAATCAAACCCCGGTTCTTTTACCAAAAGTGTGGGTTGCTCTTGGGGCTTTTCTATTTCGAAAAGCTCAACCTCTTTAGTGAGATATGGGTTTGCAGTGGGTAGGTACATATCTTTAAGTGGTTTATTGATATCACTAAGGGCATCAAGCCAACTAGGTGATACTTTTTCTACTTTATAAGGTGTGTTGTACCACGCAGTTTTATGCTCGGGTTCTACGTCAGGGTGAATAAGTACAATACGCATATTGTTAGGTTTTAACCATTGCATTGCCATTTCGTGCGTTGCTTTATTAAAGCCTTCCATTAGGTAGTCACCTTGTACATAATTGCATTCGTCATAATGCTGCATATTGATGCTTAAACTACTTACCCAATCAATAAGTCGTGATTTTTCTTGATTATCAAACGCAATTTGTAAAAGATTCTTTTTGTCTTGATATAAGCGGGGTAGCTTTTCTGTGTTGGCATTAATTAAACATATGTACTCAAAAAGCATTTCGATAATATCTTCAAAATATTCTATACCCTCATCGGTAAGCGCCATGCTGACGTTAAAATCTTTAAAGTTACTGCCGTTAATGCCCCCTCCCGCTGAAAGGGCATTTATCCAACCTTGCTCTTTTAAAATAGAATACAGTGAGCCTTGCCCTTCGTAACCGAGTAAATGTGCAATAAAACTTACGGTTTTATGTCGGTAAAAGTCATCAATATTAGGCATTGCAAAACTAACGATCAGTTTTTGCATGTGTTTGTGTGGCTCTATATGTAATATTTTCCCTAGGTCTTGTTTTCGATAAAGTGGCTCCCTGATCTCAGGTTTTACAGATGCTTTATTTCCTAAAATTTGGCTAAAGTGAGCTTCAACCCAAGTTTGAAGAGTGTCTAGCTTTTCGTTTGCACATACAACTAATGTCATCCATTGTGCTTGGTAATGATCATTAAAAAAGTCACAAAGTTCGTCGCTAATGCAGCGTTCTCTGTCTGCGAGTGTTTGCAGGTTACCAACAGAAAATTTTGCGAAAGGATGCGCAGGGTTAACCGTTTCTTTATGGGCTTGATAAATGCGACGGGCATCGTCCTTAATTTTTAATTTAAATTCTGCATCTATGGCATTACGTTCTTTTTCTGTTTCATTAGCACTTAACAGAGGGGCAATAAAAAAGCGGCTAAATTGTAATAATGCGTGTTCAAATTCTTGATTGTTTATATCAAAAAAGTAGCAGCTGTGTTCTGTACCGGTCCATGCATTCGTATTTCCACCTGCTTGCGAAACAAAATTATTAAAACTTCCAGAGTCTGGAAATTGGTCTGTGCCTAAAAAAAGCATGTGCTCTAAAAAGTGAGCAAGACCTTGCCTATCAGCAGGATCGTCAAAGTGGCCAGCATTTACAGCCATTGATGCAGCAGCCTTTGTTGAATCTTTATCTTGCACAAGCAATACTTTTAGACCATTGTCCAGTGTAAGGGCGCGGTATGCTCTATTATCATTGCGGCTGATATTCAAATGGTGCTCCTGAAACTAAACGTTTACTTGATAACAACAGAGGATAACTTCAGGGCAGCAAGGGTGTGCTAAAAGATTTACCTGAATGTCGTGAAAGAACTATTTTAGAAAAAATAAGTTTATGTTGTTAATATAGCTGACAAGTGAGCAAACTGGCTACTATTTATATTCTTTAATCGGTTGATTTTTTATGAAAACAATCTTAATAATGCGCCACGGCGAAGCTGCACCTATGCAGGCCGATGATGCGGCAAGAAATTTAACCCAAGTGGGTCATTTAGAAGCAAAAAAAATGGGGCAGTGGCTTGCCAATACGCAAAAACCGGATGCATTGTTAGTTAGCCCTTACGTACGAGCTCAACAAACAGCAAAGGGGGTCGCTGAAAGCATCACGTTTAAATATAGCGAAACGTGTGCCGATATTACCCCGGAAGGCAAACCGCATGTTGCAGCTGATTACCTTGAAACACTCATTCAAATGCACCCCGAGTGTAACAGCTGGTTAATTGTAGCGCATATGCCAATAGTGAGCTATTTGGTTGATCAGCTTTGCCCTGGAAACATGCCTATATTTAATACAGGTGCTGTGGCTGTCATTCATTACAACGAAAATACGAATCGTAGCGAATATATAAATATAAACGCTCCTGCCGATTTATAAATTAAGAGACTAATATGACCATTGAACGTCTTCAAACCGGTGCGCGAATGAGCCGCATTGTAAAACACAACGGCACTGTTTATTTGTGTGGACAGGTATGCGCTGATGCTGAAAAGGGAATAACAGAGCAAACGCAAACCATGCTCGATAAAGTAGAAGCATTGTTAGATGAGGCCGGTAGCTCAAAAAAGCATATGTTAAGCGCAACAATTTATGTAAAAAGTATGGAATATTTTGCCGATATGAATGCTGTGTGGGATGCATGGGTACCAGAAGGTTATGCACCGGCACGCGCCTGTGTAGAAGCTAAAATGGCGCGCGGTGCGCTATTGGTCGAAATTTCGGTAGTGGCAGCGCTAAAGGACTAATTTTGTATGAACAAAGCGCGGGTGGTACTCATAACCGGTTCTAGCCGAGGTATAGGGGCAGCCACCGCTGTTTATTTTGCGCGCCACGGATATGATGTATGTATTAACTACAAGACCCGTTTAACTCAAGCAGAATACGTTGCTGATAGAGTAAGAAGTTATGGTGTACGAGCCGAACTAGTAAGGGCCGATGTATCTCAAGAGAGCGATGTTAGCGATTTATTTTCACGTATAGATAAAGTATTTGGCCGGCTCGACGTACTTGTAAATAATGCCGGTGTGCTTAAACCTCAAATGCCCCTGCTAAACATGGACGCAAAGCGAATTAACGAATTACTCACTACAAACATTACCAGCACATTTATATGTAGCCGAGAAGCCATAAAGCGTATGTTACCTGGTAGCAGTATTGTTAATGTGTCATCGGTAGCGGCTAAAACAGGTTCACCTAATGAATACATTGATTATGCAGCGACAAAGGGCGCTATTGATACATTGACCATGGGTCTCGCCAAAGAGGTTGCTTGCAAAGGCGTGCGCGTTAATTGTGTCAGGCCAGGCCTTATTTACACTGATATGCACACAGATGGTGGTGAAGAGGGGCGGGTAGAGCGGCTTAAAAGTAACCTTCCTCTGCGTAGGGGGGGGCAACCTGAAGAAGTGGCTGCTGCAATATACTTTTTAGCCTCACATTCTGCTTCATTTACCACAGGCACTTTTATTGATGTTGCTGGTGGCTTATAAATTAAAGTAAAACCGCTAACCAAAACGTTAAACTCACTACACTTAAAATAGTAGATAGCACCACCGCTCCTGCAAGCGTTGCTTCATGTTGTTTAATTTGACTCGCTATTAAATAGGCGTTTACGCCAACAGGTGAAGCACTTAATAAAACCAGTACGGTAAGTATTTGCGGGTCGAGCTTAAATATATACGACCCAATAAATAGTACGCCTGCCGGCAATATAATAATTTTTAAAATCGAGGCAATTAAAGCAGGTTGCCAGTTTGCTGCTATTTTATAAAACGCTAGGTTTGCGCCCAATACAAATAGTGCACAGGCAATTGCGGGGGTTGCTAATAATGCCAAACTGTCCGTTAAATTTTTAAATAATACAATGCCCGATACGTTAATGATTAAGCCACAACCAATACTTAAAACAATAGGGTTAAGCACCATGCTTTTGCCAAACTGTGGCCACGAGAACGAACTGCTATTGCCCTTTGCCCCAATTAAATAGGTCAGTGCAAATAATAAAGTGCTGTGGAAGGTGATGATCATAAAAGCAATGGCTATTTTCTCTTTGCCCAGCGATGCAATAATGATAGGAATACCTACCAACACCATGTTTGAGTAACTAGCCGCAAGACCAAATACGCCGTGTTTTTGGTAATTTTTACTTTTATTTATATTCAAATAAAATCGGTCGACTAAAATACCTAATCCAAAAATACACAAAACCGGCATATAAAAACTTAAAAATGCAGAAAGACTAATGCTTTGCTTTAAGTCTATTTGCGACATATTCAATAATAAAAAAGCCGGCAAACTTATGTAAAAAGTAAATTTACTCAGCCCTGTAATGTGCTGTTTGTTAAAAAACGAAAGCCGGCAACAGCCATAACCCAATGCGACAATGAATATAAGTGGAAAAATAATAGAAACAATATGCACGTAATTACTTCCTAGTAATGTGTTGGGTTAGCGTCTAAATTCATCGCTTTGTGGTAAGTTTATTAAAATAAGTACCGCGCCTTTACCACCGTATTCAAGTGGCGCTTGATGCATTGCAATAACGTCTGGATGCTGAACTAGGTACTGAGGAATTTTATGTTTAAGTATTCCTCCACCAATTCCGTGCACTACGCATGCACAGTAATAATGTTGCTTTTTACATTCGTGAATGAGTCCTGCTAATTCATCTTTAGCAATTTCTTTGTTTAAGCCATGCAAATCAAGTGTTAAATCAGGTGCAAAGTCACCTCGGCGTAATTGTTTGGGTAAATAAGTGTCGTGCCCTTCTTTTACGTAATTGACAGTGCCATGGGTGTCTATATCGGGAATATATTCATCTGAGAAATAAAATTCAGATTGAGCCTGCTTTTTTTGCTGGGCAAATTGCTTTGCTTGTGACACCTTAGGCTTTGTATCAAAACGATGAGTATCTTGTTTAAATACTTTAGCGCCTGTGATCGTTTGACGAAATAAGTCTATGTCGTCATTGCTTAGGGACGATGGTGATGGAGAGTCTTTTTTCATAACAATTACCTAAACAAAAAAACGTAAAAACGCAGCGCAAAAGGCGGTACAATACTTAAATGAGAGGCAATTGTAATTTGCTAAGCCAATATAGGCAATGCAATCGTCTTAAAGACTCAAAACAGTCAGTAAGCTAATACAGGTAAAAATATATGAGCGATTTACAAATTGAAGAAGCAACACTCGAAGAAGCTGTTGCAGAACTGTCAACTTTACATGACTGGTTACGTTGGACTACAAGCCAATTTGCAAGTAGTAGTATATTTTTTGGACACGGAACAGATAATGCGTGGGATGAAGCTGTGAGCCTGCTTTTACCAGCCCTTAGCTTACCCGTTGATGCACCAAAAGAATTAATGCATGCGCGCTTAACAAGTACGGAAAAAAACCGACTAGCGAGTCTTATTGCTGAGCGTATAAACGACTGCACTCCAGTTCCTTATTTAACTAACATTGCATGGTTTGCAGGTATGCCGTTTTACGTAGATGAACGTGTACTAATTCCTCGTTCACCATTTGCAGAACTTATTAGCAATCGTTTTACGCCTTGGCTTGTTGAGCCAAACTCGGTAAATCGTATTTTAGATTTATGTACAGGGTCGGGTTGTATAGCCATCGCACTTGCACAAGCATTTGAGCAAGCGCAAGTAGATGCTGTTGATATTTCGTATGAAGCGCTTGAAGTAACTGATATCAACATTAATGACTACATGTTAAGTGATCGAGTACTGCCTATTCAATCAGATGTATTTAGTGGCGTAGAAGGCCAAAAGTACGACTTAATTGTGGCTAATCCACCGTATGTGGATGCTGAAGACATGGCAGACTTACCGCGCGAATTTCACCATGAGCCAGAGCTAGGCCTTGCATCAGGGCACGATGGTCTTGATGTAACGCGTACTATTTTAAGCGAAGCCAGCAATCATCTAACCGATAACGGTTTGTTATTTGTAGAAGTGGGGAACTCTATGGTACATATGGATGCTTTATATCCAAATGCGCCATTTGAATGGATTGAGTTTGAACAAGGTGGTTTAGGCGTATTTGTTATTAGCAAAAAACAGCTAGATGAGTATTTTTCAAAATAACACGACTTGCTTTAGGTTAATATGAGCTAACTTAAACGTAAGTGAATACATGGCTGGGCATATTAGCCCAGCTAATGGTCGTCATTAGGAATGAGGAAAGTTAATGGCAGGTAATAGCATTGGACAGTTATTTAAAGTGTCCACTTTTGGAGAGAGCCATGGCGTTGCTTTAGGCGGCGTTGTTGACGGTACTCCCGCAGGTCTTGAATTAACAGAGGCCGACTTACAAATAGATTTAGATCGCCGTAAACCAGGCCAAAGCCGATATACCACGCAGCGCCGTGAGAGCGATCAAATAAAAATATTAGCAGGCGTTTTTGAAGGTAAAACAACCGGTACAAGTATTGGTTTATTAATCGAAAATACCGACCAACGTTCACAAGATTACGGCAAAATCAAAGATGTGTTTCGCCCAGGTCATGGCGATTACAGCTACTGGCACAAATATGGCCTTCGTGATTATCGTGGAGGAGGCCGCTCTTCAGCACGCGAAACAGCAATTCGCGTTGCGGCAGGGGCCATTGCTAAAAAGTACTTAAAACAATTTCATGGTATTGAAGTAAAAGCATGCTTGAGCCAGCTAGGGCCAATAAAAGCCGAAAGTTACGATTGGGATGAAGTTGAAAACAACTTGTTCTTTTTCCCTGATGCTAGCAAGCTAGAAGCACTTGACGAATATATGCGAGACCTTAAAAAACAAGGTGACTCAGTCGGCGCTAAAGTGAAAGTCGTGGCGAGCAACGTACCTGTAGGGCTAGGCGAACCTGTATTTGATAGGTTAGATGCTGAAATTGCGCATTCATTAATGAGCATTAACGCAGTTAAAGGTGTTGAAATTGGTGATGGCTTTGATGTAGTAGAGCAAAAAGGTTCAGAGCATCGTGATGAACTAACACCTGAGGGTTTTACATCTAATCATGCTGGTGGTGTGCTTGCAGGTATTTCTACAGGGCAAGACATAGTAGCGTCTATTGCGTTAAAACCGACGTCAAGTATTACTATCCCTGGTAAGAGCATTAATACAAGCAACGAAGCGGTTGAGATGATCACCAAAGGTCGTCACGATCCGTGTGTGGGCATTCGTGCCATACCCATTGCTGAGGCAATGATGGCCATTACGCTAATGGATCATTTATTGCGTCAACGCGGTCAAAACCCGCATGTAAACCACGAACACGGGCCTATTAACGGCTCTGTATAATGGTTTGAATTTAGTCACTATAAAAGCGCGTTTTTCGCGCTTTTTGTTTATGTAAAATAGTTAATGTAGTTTAAGGCGCAGTTCAACTTTACCGTTATATAATTTTCCACAGAGGTAAATTATGCAGAATTCAATTCAAACACACACTAAATACGCTAAACAAAAAGCAACCCTTGCGCGCCTTGCGCGTTTTAGCCAATTAACCGACAGTAGTATTCGTTTTCCTTTTACAAACTTTAGGTTTGGTATTGAGGCGGTGATTGGTTTTGTGCCCGTTGTAGGGGATGTGATAGGGCTTATTTTATCTAGTTACGTATTATTTGAGGCTCAAAAGTTAGGTATTAGCTGGCATGTTAAACTGCGGATAATTATTAATATGCTGATAGATTTTTTTGTCGGATCTATTCCTATTTTTGGCGATATATTTGATGCGTTTTTTAAAGCTAATACCCGAAATACACTCATACTGAAAAAGTATATTACTAAGCAACTAAATAAAAACAGTAACGAGTAATTTTTAGTATTTATTTTACGATTAATTAATGTACAGTTGGGAAGTTCGTTTTTAACAAGGAATAGGTAATGGAATTATTTATCGGCAATAAAAACTACTCAAGCTGGTCATTGCGCGCATGGTATTTAATGAGTAAATTTGAATTGGAGTTTGATGAAATTCAGCTTGTACTCGATACTCCAGACTTTTACAGCGAGTTAAAAAAACATTTTACAGTTCAAAAAGTGCCAGCATTAATTGATGGTGATTTACATGTGTGGGACTCACTTGCTATTTGTGAATACATTAACGATGCGTACCTTTCGCAAGTTGCCTGGCCTAAATACGTAACGCAGCGTGCAACTGCACGAGCTTTAAGCGCTGAAATGCACTCAGGCTTTATGGCTCTTCGAAGTGAAATGCCAATGAATATAAGGGCAAAGCGAAAAATTACACTTTCAGATGATGCTAAAAAAGACATCGCCCGCATCGACGACATATTTGCTAAACAGCAAGAAATTTACCCAAACCAGTGGATGTTTGGCGATTTTAGTATTGTTGATGCAATGTATGCCCCCATTGTACTGCGATTGAAAACTTATCAGGTAACCTTGTCTAAAGCCGCTAATAGTTATTGCCAACATGTATTAGCATGCCCTGTATTACAAAGCTGGATAACTCAAGCACTGCAAGAAACCGATATTGTTGATGCAGATGAAGCCGGGGTTGATTTATAAATATAGGTCAGTAAGCGACTTTTACTTTAGCTATAAAAGCCCGTACAATTCGTCTCGTTTTTAGTGCGCCAAAAGGCGCTTTAACCGAGACGAATTAGTCGTATTATATGCATCAAATCGCTGATCTTATTTCTATTTTCGAAAACACATTTTACCAAAGCCATAATACAAGGCTGATCAAAGGTGATTGTGAGCCCGTGTACCTTCCCGCAACACAAGACACCCCTTATCATCAAATTGTGTTTGCACATGGTTTTTATGCCAGTGCCTTGCATGAAATAGCCCATTGGCTGGTCGCGGGCATTGATCGTCGACAACAAGAAGATTACGGCTATTGGTATTGCCCCGATGGCCGCGATAAACACCAGCAGGCTGAGTTCGAAAGTGTAGAAGTCAAGCCACAAGCCATAGAATGGTTATTAAGCGCTGCTGCAGGTTTTTCTTTTAATGTATCGGTTGATAATTTAAATGGTGAGCAAACATGTCGCTTTGATTTTCAAAAGCGAGTGCACCAGCGTGTAATTAACTTGATTGAAAACGGATTTAATCCACGAACAGAATTACTATTAATTGCTCTTGCCAATTTTTACAATACACCATGGCCAATGACCGCAAAGCAGTTTAATTGGCAACATACTCAGGAGTTTTGTGATGCAGTTTAAATTAGGTTTAATTATAAACCCTGTAGCAGGATTAGGCGGAAGCGTTGCCCTTAAAGGAAGCGATGGAGCGCAAACCGCAGCAAAAGCTATTGAGCTAGGTGCACAGCCTAAAGCAAATAGCCGTACTAAAGCCGCACTCGAAGTACTACTTCCGTATAAAGAGCGTCTTATAATTTATACTGTAAATGGCGATATGGGCGAACACACTGCAAAAGCTTTAGGCTTTAAGGTAGAAGTTGTTTACAACACAGAAACTATAACCACCCCAGATGACACAGAGCAGGCTGCAAAGCTATTAAAAAATGCTGGTGTTGACCTAGTACTTTTTGCCGGAGGCGATGGCACAGCACGTAATGTGTGTCATGCCATTGAAGACACCGTTCCTGTACTTGGTATTCCTGCTGGCTGTAAAATCCACTCTGGCGTGTATGCTATTACGCCTAAAGCCGCCGGGCGTGTTGTTGAAATGCTCGTAAAAGGCGAGTTAGTCACTTTGGCTGATGCCGATGTAATGGATATTGATGAAGATGCTTTTAGACAAGGCACGGTAAAAGCAAAACGTTTTGGCGAGATGCAAATACCCAGCGAAGTACGTTATGTGCAAGCCGTTAAAAATGGCGGTAAAGAAACAGACGAATTAGTACTTTCAGATATAGCGGCCCACGTAGTGAGCGAAATGGACGAAGACACACTTTACATTATGGGTAGTGGCTCAACCGTAGAAGCTATAATGGAAGAAATGGGCCTTGAAAATACTTTGTTGGGTGTTGATTTAATAAAAGACCAAACCCTTATAGCCCAAGATTTAACAGCCGCTGAGTTACTAGAACTTACCCATGAGCAAAATACCAAACTTGTGATCACTTTAATCGGTGGACAAGGGCATATTTTTGGTCGCGGGAATCAGCAGCTAAGCCCTGCGCTTATCCGCGCTATTGGCAAAGAAAATATTATTGTTGTTGCAACTAAAACTAAATTACAAGCGCTGAATGGTCGCCCATTAATTTGTGACACAGGCGACAGTGAATTAGACGATGAATTAACAGGTTATATGAAAGTAACCACCGGATTTAACGACCATATTATGTATGCAGTAGGGCATCAATACCAAGATAAAACGGGTGCTATACAAAATCAGGAGATGAACAAGTGACTTTAGTAAACTATATTGACGCGGCCCAACAGTATTATGACGATTTAGTGATCAAAGCAACGGATGACGAATTATTTGCAGGCGGCTACTTACGGGGTCATTTTGATCTAGCTGTAGGCTATGCTGAAGTTGAGCAACTGACTATTAGTATTGAGCAGTTAAACGAAACAGTAGAGCAAAGCTTGGTCAAAGCTTACCGTAACGGTGAACTTAACGAAGAAGATAAAGCATTGGTTGTTCGCTTATGGGAAGAAGTGAAAGCGCTCGCTTAATAGCCAAATGAATAAAAAAGCACGATTATCTTAGGTAATCGTGCTTTTTTTGTTTAACGTTCCTAAAATAGCTTTTTACGTTAATTTACTGTTGCGTATTAATGCGATATTGTTACTTAAATAAATTTTAATGAGCGAAATACAATGAATAATAATCAAGATGCTTTACCTTCAGGAGTTGTTGCGCGCTTCTTGAACGTAGTTGAGCGGGTTGGTAATAAATTACCCGATCCAGCAATTATCTTTTTGTTTGCCATGTTATTAATATGGGGTTTGTCGTGGTGGTTCTCTGGCGTAAGTTTTGATGCAATCGATCCGCGAACTGGCGAAGCCATTATAATAAACAACATGTTAGCAAGTGACTCACTGGCTACGTTTTTATCTTCTATGGTTAAAACGTTTACAGGCTTTGCTCCTTTGGGGGTGGTACTTGTAGCTATGTTAGGTGTGGGTGTAGCAGAGCACTCAGGTTTTATTAACACTGGTCTTAAGCTAATGTTAAAAGTAACGCCAAAAAAGCTGTTAACGCCGTCTATTATTTTAGTTGCTATTGTAAGCCATACAGCGACGGACGCAGGTTACGTGCTTGTGATACCGTTAGCTGGCGTAATCTTTTATGCAGCAGGAAGGCACCCATTAGCCGGGATTGCAGCGGCATTTGCCGGTGTAAGTGGTGGCTTTGGCGCCAACTTTATTCCATCTGGAATAGACCCACTACTACAAAGCTTTACGCAAAGTGCTGCCCATATTATTAATCCTGATATGTCGATAAACCCGTTAAATAACTGGGCGTTTGCGTCGGCTTCAAGTCTGTTTATTGTATTACTAGGTTGGTATATCACCGATAAAATTATTGAACCTCGTTTACAAAATACGCCACTTGATGGAAACAGTGAAGATTTACCTGTTTTTGAAGATGCTCGAAGCGATGAAAAGCGCGCATTCTTCATAGCAAGCAGCGTAATGATTGCAGGCATTGCTTTACTTGCGTATGTCTCTGCTCCTGCTGACTCTGCAATGCGCAGTAGCGATGGCTCCTTAACTAACTTCCGTTCACCTTTGATGCAATCTATTGTGCCGTTGATCTTTTTGTTATTTTGGATCCCAGGCGCAGTATATGGCTTTACAGTAGGTACATTTAAAAGCTCTAAAGATATGATAGATGCCATGAGCAAGGCAATGGGCGGTATGGCTTACTACATTGTTATGGCATTCTTTTGTGCGTTATTTATTGCTGCCTTTAGCAAATCTAACTTAGGGGCATTACTTGCAATCGAAGGGGCGCAGTTATTAAAAGCCATGGCACTTCCAAGTTCGGTAACGGTGGTAGGTATTATATTTTTAACCGCATTCGTTAATTTATTTGTAGGCTCTAGCTCGGCAAAGTGGGCATTACTAGGGCCGGTGTTTGTGCCTATGTTAATGCAACTGGGTATTTCACCTGATTTAACGCAAGCGGCCTATCGTGTTGGTGATTCTAGCTCTAATATTATTACACCGCTTATGCCTTACTTTCCGCTGGTTGTAGTTTACTGTCAAAAATACGTTAAAAGTACGGGAATTGGTACGCTAATAGCGATGATGCTGCCATACTCGGTTGCATTTTTAATTGGTTGGAGCTTATTTCTACTCGGTTATTGGGCTTTGGGTATTCCGCTAGGGTTGGATGCAAGTTACGTGTATCCAGCTGTAGCGCCTTAACATAGAGCATTCGATACAATACAGTAAAAGCCTCACTATTAATAAAATGGTGAGGCTTTTTAGTTTTAATTAAATGATTTACACAGCAGTTAATAGTCGCTGCGTTTAGATGAAAATCATGGCTTACGGTTGTCAGTTACGCAGAACAGCTTGAACCATTACTTAAATTTCAGATACAAAAAAACCTTGGTACTTTCATACCAAGGTTTTTATTAAAGAACTGTTGCTTACTTAGCGGTAAAGCTAACTGGGCGACGTTCTTTACGAGGTCCGCTACGCTTATCACCGCGTGGGCCATCGTTACGCTTTCTATCACCAGATGGGCGTTCGCCACGTGGCTCAGCTGGGCCTTGATCTTGTGTAATTGTCATACCCATAGGGCGTTTACAAATAAACACTTTTTGGAAATGATCCAGTACATCTTTAGGCATGTTTTGCGGTAATTGAACCGTACTATGCTGATCGTGTAAACGAATATCACCAATAAACTTGCTTGATATATCAGCTTCGTTAGCAATTGCGCCAACAATATTCTTAACCTGAACACCATGCTCACGACCCACTTCGATACGGTAAGTATCCATAGGACCTGCATCACGGCTGTTACGCTCGCGAGGTTTACGCTCAGAACGTTCACCACCACGTTCGTTACGACGTCCGCGATCACCACGGTCATTGCGTGAATTGCGTTCATTTCGCTCACGTGGTTGAATCTTAACTTCTTCAACTTTAATTGGCGACTGTTGCTGCGCTAAACACAGTAAAGCACCCGCTAAGTTTTCAAGAGGAAGGTCAAGTTTTTCAGCCATGTTAGTAGCTACTTCGTTAAAGAAAGTAATGTCTTTGTTTTCAAGCGCAATACTTAATTTTGCTTGTAAGGCAGCGATACGTTTTTCTTCAACAACTTTGGCTGTTGGTAATTCAACCTGTGCAATTTCAGACTTAGTATGACGAATGATATTTTTAAGTAAGTAACGTTCGTTATGCTTAACAAATAAAATTGCTTTACCAGTACGACCTGCACGACCTGTACGACCAATACGGTGAACGTAGGCTTCAGAATCTTGTGGAATATCGTAGTTGATAACTAAGCTTAAACGGTCAACATCAAGACCACGAGCTGCTACATCTGTTGCAATAACAACATTTAGCATACCACTTTTTAAGCGATCAACCGTGCGTTCACGTGCTTGCTGGTTCATGTCACCGTTAAGTGGAGCAGCAGAGAAACCTTCGCGCTCTAATAACTCAGCAAGTTGAACTGTGTCGTTACGTGTACGAACGAAAACAATAGCACCTTCATATTGCTCAGCTTCTAAAAAGCGAACAATCGCTTTATTTTTATGTACGCTTGCATTCCAAAACACTTGCTCAACAGATGATACTGTCGAGTTACGCGCAGAAATATGAACCTGTTCAGGGTTATTCATATATTTGCTGCTGATGTTTTGAATTTGCTTAGGCATAGTCGCAGAGAAAAGACATGTTTGCTTTTCGCGCGGTGTTTTTTCCATGATGCTTTCTACATCATCGATAAAGCCCATACGTAACATTTCATCGGCTTCATCAAGCACAAGTGCCTGAAGAGCGTCAAACTTGATAGTGCCACGGTTAATATGATCGATTAATCGACCCGGAGTAGCAACAATGATTTGAGCGCCACGACGAAGTGCGCTTAATTGAATGCTGTAGCTTTGGCCACCGTATAGTGCTAATACTTCAACACCACGAGTACCTTTTGCATATTGTTCAAATGCCTCAGCAACTTGGATCGCAAGCTCACGTGTAGGTGTGAGTACAAGGATCTGTGGCTGTTTCACAGACGGGTCAATATTGTTTAGTAACGGCAGTGCAAATGCTGCGGTTTTACCTGTACCCGTTTGTGCTAGTCCCAGTACGTCCTTTCTTTCTAGCAATAACGGTATACATTGAGCTTGGATTTCAGATGGTGTCTTGTAACCCAACTCTTCAACTGCCTTCAAAATTGCAGGAGAAAGATTTAGAGATTCAAACGTGACTGGTTCTGACATTAATACGCCTCAACGAATTTAAAGAGGCGCGCATTATATAGGATTAGCGAGGCAAATGCTTGTATAAATTAAAACTAATTTGTATGTGCTTGATGTTGGTTGAAATTTAACCAGCCAAATAATTGGATTATTAAACTGGTTAACAAAATTGATACAAGATTACTTATACAAGCCTAGATTTTCTTTTGCGTAAGCTTCAAATTCGGTAAAACCGCCAATGTGACTTTGATCAACAAAAATTTGTGGAACAGTAGGGCAAGGTTTACCTGCTGACTTCTCTAAATCGGCTTTGCTTATGCCTTCTTTTATAATGTCGATGTAACGAAATTTAAAATCATCGCGCTCGTTGGCAAGTTGCTCTGCAACATCTTTGGCACGAACACAAAATGGGCAGCCTTCACGGCCAAAAATTACTGTAAGCATAGTGCTCTCCTTTATTTGATTCGATTTAGTTTAAATGATTAAAAAATATAATAAAGCGCAAAAAAGTGATTGTGCCATTCTATTATTGCGATGAACATTAATTTGACCGAGTCATGGACGGCATAATTCACCACGTCCTTGCCGCTATTCCTAATTGGGTTGAATAGCCCATTGCGTGTGCTGTTATCTGTAAATTTGCATTTATTACGTAGTAAGTTGGAAAAGCGCTTACTTTATAATTTGATTGGGTATATTGATTACCAAGAAGTATAGGGATATTAAGGTTTAGGTCATCTAGAAATTGAATAACCTGCTGCTCATTTTTATAATCAAGGGCAATACCAATTACATTAATGTCAGAGTCTATTAACGTGCTTTGTAAGTTGGGCATGCTATAACGGCATACCGAGCACCAAGGAGCAAAAAAATACACAATGGTTGTTCTCCCTTCAAGCTCTGCAATACTAAATCTTTCGTTATTTTTATCTAAAATAGGCAAGTTAAAATAAGGGGCAGGAGTATGGTTTGTTTCAAGTAAATTACGCGTTTGGTAGGCACTTGCTAAGTAAAACACGAGTATTGCTAAACTTAAATTTATTAACGTGCTACGTATTAATGCCATTGATTTTATCTGACCTATTTATAATTTAAAGCCAACCCTAACATAAATGCTAAGCAGCCACTGTTATTTGATAGGCAGAGCTTTAGCGTTTGCTTGTGTATCAAGCCCAGTTGCTAATAAAGCCTATGTTAAAGTTTCACTGCTTTACACAAATCAGGCCTTTAGCTAATAAGGTCTGCTGATTACGTTAGAAATTTCCTGATTACATTTTAATGGTTGAATTTATAACTTTAACCCTAAGCTCTATATTTGAGACGAACATATAGAATATGTTTTTTAACTGCAAAGGAGATCAAGATCATGAGCAATTATTTACAACCAGCAATGAAAATGCCTTCACTTAAAGTTAAAGATAATGAGAACAACCTTGTTGACGTGTCGGCTCGACAGACAGATTTACCCTGGAAAATGATAGTAATCTATCGCGGAAAGCATTGTCCATTATGTACTAAACAACTTAATGCACTTGCTAAAATGAATGATAAATTTAAAGATGCAGGGGTAGAGATTGCCGCTGTTAGTGGTGACAGTCACGCACAATTAACAGAGCATCTAAACGATTTACACGTTAATTTTCCTCTTTATAGTGGGTTATCATTAGCTCAAATGACTGATTTAGGCCTGTATATTAGTGAACCACGCAGTGAAAAAGAAACCGATCACCCATTTGCTGAACCTGCTATTTTTGTAATTAACGAGCATGATCAAATTCAGATACTAGATAAATCAAATGCACCTTTTTCACGCCCTGATTTAAATGATTTGTTGGCTGGCATTGAATTTATTCGCGAAAACGATTATCCAATTCGTGGCACATTAACACACTAATTAGCGATGAATACTTAGCGCTAATCTACAATACTGAACAACCATTTTGAGGCATTAAAAGCATTTGACTTTTTAATGCCTCAAAATGGGTTACTAATTTCACTAGTTTATAAAATGAGGAATTTTTTTAAATATTTTAATTTATTTACTTGAAAACATTTTTACCGTCCATATATAGTTTAGTAGGACGCCTGATGGGTCCTAAACTAAACTTAAACAATTGAAATTTATATTATTAATTTATATTTGTTAGTACTTGTTCAAATGAAAAGTGCAAACAAAATATCGCTTAAATATGAGGATATTATTATGCGTACAGTAGACTTATCACCACTTTATCGTTCATTCATTGGATTTGATCATTTAGCGTCTTTAATGGATGCTGCGGCGAATACAGATAAACAGCCGAGCTTTCCTCCTTACAATATTGAAGCACTCGATCAAGACAGATACCAAATCACCATGGCTGTTGCTGGGTTTAGCGACAATGAGCTAAGCATTGAGTCAGAAAATAACACATTAAAAGTAGCAGGTATAAAAGCAAATAAAGATGAAAACAAAGAACGTAAGTTTATTCATCAAGGAATTGCAGAACGCAATTTCGAGCGAAAGTTCCAGCTAGGAGACCATGTTAAAGTACTTGGCGCTGACTTAGCAAACGGTTTACTCACTATAGAACTCAAGCGCGAAATACCTGAAGCATTAAAACCGCGCAAAATTGAGATTGGCCAAGGACGTTTATTAGAAAATAGCTAATCTGGTTTTTAACAACATTTTTTCCCTGATTATTTGGCCGCCTCTTTTGAGGCGGCTTTTTTGTGTCATAAAGACTCAATGTTATTTATAAGGTGTGTAGCTTGATTAAGTGTGTCTTCACGTAATTCATCGCTTTGCTTATCCCAATTTCTATAAACCATGCCTATGCGTGGGTTTTTCTCTAGTTTTTCGCGGTGTGTTTGCATAAAACGCCAATATAAACTGTTCAGTGGGCAAGCTTTATCCCCTACTTTTTGTTTCACGTCGTATTGACAATTTTTGCAGTAGTCGCTCATTTTATTGACGTAATTACCACTTGCTGCATAGGGTTTAGTGGCAATAATTCCATCGTCTGCAAATTGGCTCATTCCACGTGTGTTAGGCATTTCTACCCACTCAATGGCATCTATGTAGACACCCAAGTACCAGTTATCAACTTCGTCAGGGTTTATTCCGCTAAGTAAGCAAAAGTTACCAATGATCATCAAGCGCTGTATATGATGAGCATAGGCAGTATCTAAGCTTTGCTTTAATGAGTGGCTCAAACAGTTCATTTTTGTATTACCATTCCAAAAATATTGAGGGAGCTTATTATTGGCTTTTAGTTGATTTTTAGTCGCGTAGTCGGGCATGTTTACCCAATAAACAGCACGAACGTATTCTCGCCAACCGAGTATTTGCCTGGTAAACCCTTCAACTTGTGAAAGAGATATTTCGTCAGGCCGCTGCTCGAATTCAGATATTACACGTTTGATTACATACAAGGGGTGAAGAAGTTTAGTGTTTAGGGCAAAAGAGAGCCTGCTATGGTAAAGACTGGTATTGTCTTTACTTTGATCTGTCATTGCATCTTGATACTTACCAAAATTGACAAGTAAATGCTTACAAAAGTATTCAAGAGATTCTTTGGCTTGCTTACGTGACGTAGACCATTCGAGTTTTCCTTCTTTAATTTCTCCAAAGTAAGCGATGTTGTGTTTTTTTAAACGAGCGAGGATATCACTTACATCGTTTTTAAATAATTTAGGCTCTGGGATAGATTTTAAGTCTTGCTTAGAGAATTTATTGCGGTTATTACTGTCGTAGTTCCATTTACCGCCAGCTGGCTTATCGTCCTCCATTAATAAATCATATCGTTTACGCATAGCACGATAAAAGTGCTCCATGGTCACGTGCTTATCTTTTTTGAATCGATCTTTAATATCGTTAAAGGGTAGTAAAAAATGCTCTGAGTCATATGCTGATACATTTATTTTGGATGATTGTTCAAAATCAGCTAATTGCGATTTTAACCTAAATTCGTCTGGGTATAAATATTCTATAGAAGAGCAGTTATATTCCTTAGCAACACGATTTAGCAGTGCGGGTAGGTGTTTATCTTCGTGTGTGTCGTCTAAGGTTAAGTGCAGTACATTGAAACCCGCAGATTTTAACGCAGTTGCAAAGTTTTCCATCGCATTAAAAAAAGCACAAAGCTTTTGCACATGGTGTTTAACGTAATTGGTTTCTTGTTTTAATTCTGCAATAAGGTAGAGAGCATCGTCCTCTTTACTTTTAAACCAAGAATGAGAAGGATTGAGTTGATCGCCTAAAATGAGTCTTAAGGTTTTGCAAGTTGCCATGATGAAACCAAAATGAAATTTGTACGAGGGTGTCTGCTTAATCGATCGCTGTAATATTAATAGCTAATTGTATAATTTAAGCTTTATTTAAATATTTGTTAATGAGTGTATACACACTCATCAAGCATCAATTTTGATATCAGTAGGCTCAATTAAAAGCGCTCTAGTTATTATTGCTTTGCTTTTGCTGCGAAAGTTGGCTTAAGCACACAACGTTAGAGATGTTAAACAGCGTATCATTCGTATAGCGTTCAAAGTAAGTAAGCACTTTGCGCCATGCTAAATGACTTTCTTCATTAAAAAACCGACCTAAATGCTCAACTAATGTTAAATAAAATATATCAGTCAGAGGTTTTATATCACTCTGCTGAATATTTAATTTTTTTAAAAACTGTAAGTGATGGCTCAAAAATGGGGCAACAGATGATGGGTTATCAATATTTTTGATTATGCGCTCTAAGGTACAGTATAAAATATAACTCTTCTCATTAAATTGCTCAGCGGTCAATATCTTCATTGATACATTAGATTGCTCGAGCTTTTTATGGAATCGCGCAGTAAATGCGTGAAAGTTTGGTTTTATGATACCCAGACTTTTTAACAAAACGGATTTTTGTGAATTCATCATAGCCTCACAGAAAGAAAAACTTATTTTTATAATTCTACTTACCATTATAGTTTACGTAACAAAAATTACACGTTTTTTTGATATAAAAGTATTAATTGTGTAATAGCTTGTGAGTTTTATACATTTAAAAATAAAATGAGTGGGGTTATCGATTCGTTTCTACTGCGTTTTCTATATTTAAACTGTAAACCATATATCAACAAGAATAGCTCTATACTCATAATAGGTATAATGAGTTATTTGTTTAGCGTCTTTAGGCACAATATTTAAAAAGTTATTCGTTATAATGGTTGCTAATTACCCCCAACATCCCTATAATAGCGGCCATTGTTTAGTGTGTTTTAAAACAACTAACAGCGATATTAAATCAAGGTTTGATATCTATTGGCGCGGGATGGAGCAGCCTGGTAGCTCGTCGGGCTCATAACCCGAAGGTCGTCGGTTCAAATCCGGCTCCCGCAACCAATTCTACTAATAAGTGAAAACTTATTATTTTATATCGCGCATTCTACGTAATGCGCGTTTTGCGTTTAAGCTAATGTAGTTTAATTTGGTCAGTTACTGACTCGCAACCAAGCTCGGCCTTAGGCCACACAGTTTTATGCTTTATTGGTGTGACGCCCCGCTTGGTTCGGGGCGTTGTTGTATCTGCACCTTTCTTAATTTATGGCGGTTGTCATTAAATTAAAATTTAAACTCAGTATTTTAGGGCTATTAGCCCTTTTTTTGTTTGTATGGAGGATTTTCGTGACAAAACTTGAACAAGATTTAGTAACCATGTTAACGCCTGCGGTAGAAATGTTAGGCTTTGAGTTACATGGTCTTGAATTTGTACAAGCGGGTCGCCATTCTACCTTGAGAGTATATATTGCTCATGAGGATGGGATCTCAGTTGATAACTGTGCGGACGCTAGTCGCCAAATTAGTGCGATTTTAGATGTCGAAGACCCAATTACAAATGAATATGATTTGGAAGTGTCGTCTCCTGGTGTTGATCGTCCATTATTCAAACAAGATCACTACGAGCAGGCGCAAGGAGAGGAAGTACGCGTGCGTACTAAGCTTCCACAAGACGGTCGTCGAAATTTTAAAGGCGATTTAATAGCAGTTAGCAGCGATATGATCACACTATCGAGTGATGGTGTAGAGCATTTGATCATGCTTAGTAATATAGAACGTGCGAATTTAATCGCAAAGTTTTAAATTCGAGTGCGAAGGAATAGGGCAAGCGAGGCATTACCCATGGCAAAAGAGATATTATTGGTTGCTGAAGCCGTTTCCAATGAGAAAGCGGTTCCAAAAGAAAAGATTTTTGAAGCATTAGAGTTCGCATTAGCGACTGCGACAAAGAAAAAACACGATGGTGAAATTGAAGTACGTGTATCAATTGACCGTAAAACAGGTGATTACGATACGTTCCGCCGCTGGCAGATTGCTGAAGTATTAGAGGATGGTTCATTAGAAAATCCTTACAGCGAAATAACATTAGAAGCTGCGCAGGTTGAAGAGCCTGACTTACAGCTTGGTGATTTTGTTGAAGAGCAAATTGATTCAATTAAATTTGACCGCATCACAACACAAATGGCTAAGCAAGTAATCGTACAAAAAGTACGTGAAGCTGAGCGTGCTTTAGTGGTTGACGCATATAAAGATCAAGTGGGTGAGTTAGTAACAGGTGTTGTTAAAAAAGCAACGCGTGATTCAATCGTACTTGATTTAGGCAACAACGCTGAAGCAGTTATTTACCGTGATGACATGCTACCACGCGAAAACTTCCGTCCAGGCGACCGTATTCGTGGTCTCTTATACGAAGTTAAGCCAGAAGCACGTGGCGCACAGTTATTTGTAACGCGTTCTAAGCCAGAAATGCTGATGGAATTATTCCGCATTGAGGTGCCAGAAATTGGCGAAGAAATGATTGAACTTCGCGCTGCTGCACGTGATCCAGGTTCGCGCGCTAAAATTGCTGTTAAGTCAAACGACAAGCGCATTGATCCAATTGGTGCGTGTGTTGGTATGCGTGGAGCTCGTGTTCAAGCTGTTTCGTCTGAACTTGGTGGTGAGCGTGTTGATATCGTTCTTTACGATGACAACCCTGCACAATTTGTTATCAATGCAATGTCGCCAGCTGAGGTTGCTTCAATAGTAGTAGATGAAGACACTCATTCGATGGATATCGCTGTAGAAGCCGATAATCTAGCACAAGCAATTGGTCGTAATGGTCAAAATGTTCGTTTAGCAAGCCAGTTAACTGGTTGGGAACTAAACGTTATGACTGTTGACGAAATGCGTACTAAAAATGAAGCAGAATCAGATAAGTTACTTAACTTATTTACTGAAAATTTAGATATCGATGATGAGTTTGCAACCTTACTTATCAACGAGGGTTTCTCAACACTTGAAGAAGTGGCGTACGTGCCAGCCTCTGAGTTTTTAGAAATTGACGGTCTTGACGAAGAAACGGTGGACGTTCTACGTTCACGCGCTAAAGATGCATTAACAACTAAAGCACTTAAAACGGAAGAAAGCTTAGAAGGCGCAGAGCCAGCTGAAGACTTACTTGCGCTTGAAGGCTTAGAGCGTCATCTAGCATTTGTAATGGCAAGTAAGGGTGTTGTAACACTTGAAGACTTGGCTGAGCAAGGTATTGACGAGCTAGTTGATATCACAGAGCTTTCATCTGAACAAGCAGGTGAGCTGATTATGGCTGCACGAAACATTTGTTGGTTTGCAGACGAGTAATTTATTAACGGAGGTATTACACACTATGGCAGAAGTAAATGTTGAAAAACTAGCCGGCGATATAGGTACAACTGTTGATAAATTGCTACAGCAATTTTCGCAAGCGGGTATCACTAAGCAGGCAACTGATAATGTAACTGAAGCTGAAAAAGCAACGTTACTTGATCATTTAAGCAAATCACATGGCGGCACGGGCTCTGAAGGCCCTGCACGCATGACTTTACAGCGTAAGAGCAAAAGCACATTAAATGTGACTGGCTCTACAGGTAAAGCGAAGGCGGTTCAGGTTGAAGTTCGCAAAACACGTACATACGTGAAGAAAAGCGCTATGGAACAAGAGCAAGAGCAGCAACGTCTAGCCGCTGAAGAAAAAGCCCGTCTTGAAGAGCAGCAAAAAGCTGAACAAGCTGCCGCTGAGTTAAAGGCAAAACAAGAGGCAGAACGTAAAGCGAAAGAAGACGCTGATCGTAAAGCCAAAGAAGAAGCTAAACGTAAAGCAGACGCTGAACGTAAAGCGAAACAAAAGCAGATGACCCCAGAGCAAAGTGCTAAGTCTGAGAAAGATCGCATCGAAGCTGAGCGTCTGCAAAAAGAAGCAGAAGAGGCCGCATTGAAGAAAGCTGAAGAAGAAGCGAAACGTCAGGCAGAAGAAGCAAGAAAACTAGCTGAAGAAAACTCAGCTCGTTGGAAGAAAGAAGAAGAAGAGCGTAAGAAGCGTGAAGAAACAGCAGATCACCACCTTACGACTTCAACTTACGCACGTGAAGCAGAAGATGTAGCTGATGCTCGCGAAGAGCAAGGCTCTCGCCGTGCAAAGAAAAAGAAAAAAGCGCCAGCAAAAGATAAGTTTGCAGCGTCTAAGGGTAAAAAAGGTAAGCTAAAAGCACCTGCTTCATTGCAGCATGGTTTCCAAAAACCAACAGCTGATGTTAAAAATGAAGTACGTATTAGTGAAACAATTACAGTTGCTGAGCTTGCATCACGCATGGCTGTTAAAGGCGCTGAAGTTGTAAAAACAATGATGAAAATGGGTGACATGGTTACGATTAACCAAGTTATTGACCAAGAAACTGCGCAACTTGTAGCAGAAGAAATGGGCCACAAAGTTATCATCGTTAAAGAAAACGAATTAGAGCAAACAGTACTAAATGACCGCCACGAAGATGGCAAGTCTGAGCCTCGTGCGCCAGTTGTTACTGTTATGGGTCACGTTGACCATGGTAAAACATCAACGCTTGATTACATCCGTTCAGCAAAAGTTGCTTCAGGCGAAGCCGGTGGTATTACGCAGCATATTGGTGCATACCATGTTGAAACAAATGGCAACATGATCACATTCTTAGATACTCCGGGTCACGCCGCGTTTACATCAATGCGTGCTCGTGGTGCTAAAGCAACTGATATTGTAATCCTAGTAGTTGCAGCCGATGATGGTGTAATGCCACAGACTAAAGAAGCGGTACAGCATGCTCGCGCAGCGGGTGTTCCTTTAATCATTGCTGTGAACAAAATGGATAAAGAAGGCGCAGATCCAGATCGCGTTAAGAACGAGCTAGCACAGCTTGACGTTATCCCAGAAGAATGGGGCGGCGACACGCAGTACGTTCATATCTCAGCTAAAACAGGCTTGGGTATTGATGAACTACTTGAAGCAGTACTTATGCAATCTGAGCTATTAGAACTAACTGCACCAAGTCAAGGTATGGCTGCAGGTGTTGTAATTGAATCGCGTCTTGATAAAGGCCGTGGTCCAGTAGCGTCTATCCTTGTTCAGTCAGGTACACTTAACCAAGGTGACATTGTATTATGTGGTCTTGAGTACGGCCGTGTTCGTGCTATGCGTGATGAAAACGGTAAAGATATCAAGTCTGCAGGTCCTTCTATTCCAGTAGAGATTTTAGGTCTATCTGGTATCCCTGCAGCCGGTGATGAAGCAACTGTAGTTAAAGACGAGCGTAAAGCGCGTGAAGTTGCATTATACCGTCAAGGTAAATTCCGTGATGTTAAATTAGCACGCCAGCAAAAAGCGAAACTTGAAAACATGTTTACTAACATGGCTGAAGGTGACGTTTCTGAAGTTAACGTGGTACTTAAAGCAGACGTTCAAGGTTCTATCGAAGCGATTTCTGATTCACTAACTAAGCTTTCTACTGACGAAGTAAAAGTGAAGATTGTGGGTTCTGGCGTTGGTGGAATCACAGAAACAGATGCAACGCTTGCTGCGGCATCTAACGCGATTGTTGTTGGC
Organism: Pseudoalteromonas sp. PSi26; assembly: GCF_054960575.1. Lineage (NCBI taxonomy): Bacteria > Pseudomonadati > Pseudomonadota > Gammaproteobacteria > Alteromonadales > Pseudoalteromonadaceae > Pseudoalteromonas > Pseudoalteromonas sp. PSi26. The sequence goes on from NZ_JBHNYT010000012.1 coordinate 29,165, forward strand.
TTTAACGTTCGTGCTGATGCATCTGCACGCAAAGTGATTGATTCTGAGAACCTAGACTTACGCTACTACAGCGTTATTTACGCTTTAATCGAAGAAGTTAAGCAAGCGATGTCAGGTATGCTTGCACCAGAATTTAAGCAAGAAATTATTGGTCTTGCTCAGGTTCGTGACGTGTTCAAATCACCAAAAATTGGCGCAATTGCAGGTTGTATGGTGACTGAAGGTGTTATTAAGCGCAGCGCGCCTATCCGTGTACTACGTGATAACGTGGTTATATACGAAGGCGAACTTGAATCGCTTCGTCGCTTTAAAGACGATGTGCAAGAAGTGCGTAATGGTATGGAATGTGGTATCGGTGTTAAGAACTACAATGACGTACGTGTTGGTGACCAAATCGAAGTATTTGAAACAGTTGAAGTACAACGTACTCTATAATTGTTAGCTCACTAAACAAATAAATGGGGGCTTAGCCCCCATTTGTGTATCTATTACTTAATTAGCTTATTATTAAATTTCAATAAGTTACATTTTTAGGACAAGTTTCATGAGAGAATTTTCTCGCACTGATCGTGTTGGCCAGCAAATCCAAAAAGAAATTGCTGTGATTTTACAACGCGAAATTAAAGATCCGCGCTTAGGCATGGTGACAGTGTCTGCGGTAGAAGTATCGCGCGATTTATCTTATGCAAAAATTTTCATCACTGTGTTTAACACAAAAGATGAAGATGCAGCAAAGCAAAGCGCAAAAGTACTTAACGAAGCTACGGGCTATATTCGTTCGCTTTTAGGTAAGCGTATTCGTGCTCGTATTATGCCAGAGCTAAAGTTTGTGGTTGATAATTCATTAATGGAAGGGATGCGTATCTCTAACTTAGTGGACACAATCATCAGAGAAGATAACGCAAAACACGTCAATGAAGACGATAGTAGTGTTGATGATGCGTCGGACTCAGGTGACAACATTAAACAAGCAGATAATAAAGATAGCTAAGAAGGCATATAGCGATGGCAAGACGCAGTAAAGGCCGTGCAATAGACGGGATTTTGTTGTTAGATAAACCCAAAGGTATTTCGTCAAACAAGGCATTACAGCAAGCAAAAGGTATATATTTTGCCCAAAAGGCGGGGCACACAGGTGCACTCGATCCGCTTGCTACCGGTATGCTGCCAATCTGTTTTGGTGAAGCGACTAAGTTTACTCAGTTTTTACTTGATACCGATAAAACCTATGTTGTGCGTGCTAAGTTAGGTGAAAGAACAACAACATCAGATTCTGATGGTGAAATAGTTCAGACGCGAGATGTAAATGTAACTGTTGATCAATTAAAGCGAGAAATTTCAGCGTTTTTAGGTGAATCTGATCAGTATCCATCGATGTATTCTGCACTTAAGTATGAAGGGAAACCTTTGTATAAATATGCGCGTGAAGGGATTGAAGTTCCTCGAAAATGCAGAAAAATAAATGTATTTAGCCTAACGCTTGATGAGTTTGATGAAGCGAATAATGAAGTACAAATGACAGCTCACGTTTCTAAAGGGACTTACATTCGTACTATTGTTGATGACTTAGGTGAAAACTTAGGCTGTGGTGCCCATGTAATTATGCTTCATCGCTCAGCTGTTGGCCATTACCCCAAAGATAAAATGGTATCGATAGAGCAGCTAGAATCGTTATTAAGTAAAGCAAAAGAGGAAGAAACTGTTCCGTCAACCTACCTTGACGAACTGCTTTTGCCAATGGATACCGCTCTAGTTGATTTACCGGTTGTGGAAATCACTAAAGAGCAGGGTGTTTCATTTAGCCACGGGCAAGCTGTAGTACTTGGTAAAGAATTACCTGATGGTGCAATAAAGGTATTAGCCGATGGTGTGTTTATAGGCACAGGCGAGAAAAACCCTGATGGCCATTTAAAATCAAAACGCGGTCTATCAAACCAGCAGGCAGAGTAAAGTTTAACTTGTAGTTATTATTATACTTGGTAGAATACGCCCGCTTAATCGTTTTGGCTGAATTAGTGATCGGCTAAGACACCTTTTAAATTTAATTTTTGGAGTTACTATGTCACTAAGCAATCAAGAAAAAATCGATATCATTGCTAAATTCGCACGTGCTGAAGGCGACACTGGTTCACCTGAAGTACAAGTAGCATTACTTACTTTTGATATCAATAAGCTTCAAGGTCACTTTGCTGATCACAAGCATGACTTCCACTCACGTCGTGGTCTGCTTCGTAAAGTAAGCACTCGCCGTAAATTGCTTGATTACCTTAAAGGTAAAGATATCTCGCGTTATACTGCACTAATCAAAGAGCTTGGCCTACGTCGCTAAGAACTTGATTACGAGAAAAGGAGCTTTTTAGCTCCTTTTTTTGTGCCTGAAATTTAACAAATTACATCGCAATGTCACCTTTAAAGCTATCTGTAGTCCCTCTCATTAATTCAAGCCAAATAGATGGCAAACACACAAACTAAAACTGTTTGCTGGACTCGCATTTTTACGTGGCTTTGGTATATACTGTGCGCGTAGATAAAAAGGTTTATCTACGGTTATTAACATCATTGCCAATTGTAGTACTTAATTGATTTCCAACTGAATACAATTATGTACTGTAATTGGTACTTTGATGGAACACTTATTTAGATTTAAAGGATATTTTAAGTGCAAGCAATTATAAAAGAATTTCAACTAGGTCAACACACTGTAACCCTAGAAACAGGTGCAATCGCACGTCAAGCAGACGGCGCAGTACTAGCAAGCATTGGCGATACGTCAGTACTAGTAACGGTTGTTGGTAAGCGTGAAGCACAGCCAGGTCAAGACTTCTTCCCACTAACAGTTAACTACCAAGAGCGTATGTACGCTGCAGGTCGTATCCCAGGTGGTTTCCTTAAGCGTGAAGGTCGTCCTAACGATGGCGAAACACTAATTGCACGTCTTATTGACCGTCCAATTCGTCCACTTTTCCCAAATGGTTTCGTAAATGAAGTACAAGTTATTGCAACTGTTGTATCTGTAAATCCTGAAATCCAACCTGATATGGTTGCGATGATTGGTACATCAGCAGCACTTGCTATCTCTGGCATCCCATTCAGTGGTCCAATTGGTGCAGCTCGTGTTGGTTACATTGGTGGTGAGTACGTTCTTAACCCAACGTTAAAAGAACTTGAAGAGAGCCAACTTGATTTAGTTGTAGCGGGTACTGATAACGCAGTACTTATGGTTGAATCAGAAGCAGACGTACTTTCTGAAGACGTAATGCTAGGCGCGGTTGTATACGGCCATGAGCAATCACAGTCTATTATCAATGCTATTAACGAATTTAAAGCAGAAGCAGGCAAGCCTACTTGGGATTGGACTGCACCTGAGAAAAACGTGTCTCTTGAAGAGAAAGTAGCTGAACTTGCGGCTGATAAAGTAGGCGAGGCTTACCGTATTACTGATAAAGTAGCGCGTAAAGAAGCACTTGGCGTAGCTAAAGATGCAGTAATTGAAGCACTTTCAAGCGATCTTACTGAAGGCGAAACGCTTGATAAGCAAGAAGTGGGTAAAGTATTCGGTTCACTTGAGAAGAAAATTGTTCGTGGCCGTATCGCTGCAGGCGAAAAACGTATCGATGGTCGTGAACCAGATATGATCCGTGCACTAGACGTAATGACTGGCGTATTACCGCGTACTCACGGTTCTGCTATCTTCACACGTGGTGAAACACAAGCATTAGTAACAGCAACGCTTGGTACAGAACGTGATTCACAGTTAATCGACGATTTAACGGGCACGCATAAAAACCACTTTATGCTTAACTACAACTTCCCTCCATTCTGTGTAGGTGAAACTGGTTTTGTTGGTTCTCCTAAGCGTCGTGAAATTGGCCACGGTAACCTAGCTAAGCGTGGTATCCAAGCAGTAATGCCAACATTGACTGACTTCCCATATTCAATCCGTGTTGTATCTGAAATCACTGAATCAAACGGTTCATCTTCAATGGCATCTGTGTGTGGTACATCACTAGCACTTATGAACGCGGGTGTTCCAATTAAAGCCTCTGTTGCAGGTATTGCTATGGGTCTAGTTAAAGAAGACGAGAAATTCGTTGTTCTTTCTGACATCTTAGGTGATGAAGATCACTTAGGTGACATGGACTTTAAAGTAGCGGGTACTACTAACGGTATCACTGCATTGCAAATGGATATCAAGATTGAAGGTATCACACAAGAAATCATGCAAATTGCGCTTAAACAAGCAAAAGCAGCACGTTTACACATATTAGAAGTGATGGATGAAGCGATTTCTGCTCCTTCTGAAGAGCTTTCAATGTTTGCTCCGCGCATTTACACAATGAAAATTCCACAGAAGAAAATTGCTGAAGTTATTGGTAAAGGTGGCGCTACTATTCGTCAACTTACTGAAGAAACAGGCACAACAATTGAAATCGGTGATGACGGTACAATCAAAATTGCCGCTACTGACGGTGAAAGCGCTGCAAATGCAATCAGCCGCATTGAGCAACTAACAGCAGAACTTGAAGTAGGTACTATCTACGAAGGTAAAGTTGTACGTATTGTAGATTTCGGTGCGTTTGTAAATATTCTTCCAGGTAAAGATGGTTTAGTGCATATTTCTCAAATTAGCACAGAGCGCGTTAATAACGTTGCTGATCACCTTAGCGAAGGTCAAGAAGTTAAAGTTAAAGTACTAGAAGTAGACCGTCAAGGTCGTGTACGTCTTAGTATTAAAGAAGCAATGGAATCAGCTGCACCAGCGGCAGATGCGTCAACTGATGCTTAATTGCTAATACTTAATCCAGATATTTTCTGGATAATATAAAAGGGGGCTGTTTAGCCCCTTTTTTTATGCTTTAATGAGGGACTTGAATTTAAACAAAGATTATTCAAGGAAGCTAAATTACTTACGATGATACACAACAGTGTATGTGCAACTATGAACCAAATCATTCGTCGTCAGTCATAAGGCTACCAACCTTGGTATTAAGGATTTTAATGATTTTCAAACACATTGCTTTGGCGTCTTTTGCTATTTTGTCTTTAAGCGCTTGCCAAACAACAACCCAATCAGAATCAGCACCTGTAGTAAACGTGCCTTTCACTGCGCCCTTAGCGTCTGATTTTCGCAGTGAAATAGCTATTGCACGTTATTCAGAATTACTTAATAGAGCTGATTTAACGCCAGAGCAACAAGCAAAGTTATATTACGACCGCGGAGTGCTGTTCGATAGTTTAGGCATGACCACTTTATCGCGCATTGACTTTAACCGTGCGGTAAAACTTAAGCCTGACTTAGCTGAGGTGTATAATTTTTTAGGTATTCAACACACATTAATGCAGCAATATGAAAAAGCATATGAGCTTTTTGATTCTGCGTTAGAGCTAGATGAAGAACACGAATACGCTTACTTGAACCGCGGTATTGCGCTTTATTATGGCGATAGGCCCAGTATTGCAAAAACAGACTTCAGTCAATTTTTAGCGCGTTCTCCTAATGACCCTTATCGCGTATTGTGGGTGTATTTAGCACAAGCTAAATTAGACAAAGATTCAGCAGTTGCTGAACTAAAAACTAACTCTAAAGCGCTTGATGACTCGCAATGGGCATATCAGTTAATCTCACTTTTTGCGGGTGATATGAGTGAGCATACATTTTTATCTGGCGTAAGCGATGGCGTTAAGTCAGAGCAAGAATATGCCCAGCGTTTGTGCGAAGCTTATTTTTACTTAGCAAAGTTACACCAAGCAGCGGGTGATACCTATGTTGCCGCTGATTATTTTAGATTGGCACTATCTACCAATGTACATGAGTTTATAGAATATAAATATGCTCGCTTAGAGCTTGAACTTTTAATGGAAGCAGACGCAAGTTAGTGTGTTAAGAACAACATTAGCATTACTTTTTAGCTTGTTGGTTGCAGGGTCGAGCAACAGCTATGGTGGTATTGGCTTTTGGCAGGTATTAAATGCCAAAGCCGAACCGCTACAATTATATTGGCAGTTTCCTCGCTACTTTTTAGCAAATATAAATAAGCTGCCTAAAAATACTCTTGGCTTGCTTGCTAGGCACCACATACCTTCTGCTCAATACGAGTATTCTTTACACCTGATCAAAAAAGACCAAGCTGAAGCAGCAAAGTTATTTTGGCGACAGAGTTTACCAAAAATAAATAACTATCAGCTTGCCAAGTTAGCCCAGCAATTACTTGTTAATAAGCAGTGGGACGATCTTAAATTATTAAACACGTTAGGCTACCTAGAGCCTGGTTTTGTATTAAATCACCTTAATTTACACAATGGTGTTATTCACACACAGATCCCCAAGCCATTTTTGCACTCATTGGACTTTTTATCGTTAAACTCTACTATTGCGGTAAATAGAAAATGCCAGTTTAATGTTTTAACGATGAGCGATCATCGAAGAGGACTTTATAAGTTATCGGCATTAATCAAAACTTATAATAAAAACCCCGAGCCAAGACAGGATGTCTTTTGTTTTAGTAAGCCTGTGTATGTGGGTGGTGCTTTAAAGTGCAATAATAGCATGAGCGAAGCGGCTAATTGTGATTGGCAATCTACTTTAATAAATAAACAATTTTTAAGAAAATTCGATTTTGTAGTGATAATGCCTAAATATGGAAGTGCTAATGTTAGCCGAGGCATTATGCAATTAAATTCAGACGCCAATTATGGGATTTTCTTGCATGAGCTAATGCACTTTAATGGCTTTGAAGATGAGTATGTTCTACCCAAAGCTAAGCAGGCTTGGTTGTGTAAAATGAGAGGCTTAGTTGCTCCTAACTTGTATATTGCACAAAAAGATGAAAAATCACCAAAAGGTTGGCATAGAAGTAAAAGCTGTCAGAGTGGCGGTGTAGCCTACAAACCAAGTAAAGACTGGTCAATTCTAGAATATCAGCAGATAAAGCTCTCTGATCAATACAGGGCCCTTTGGTTAGCACATATAGATAAAATTAAGCCTTAATATGTCTATAACCATTGGTTTTTAAGCCCCTATTTTCTAACTTAAAATTAACTCAACATGCTTCGCTTTTTATAGACAAAATATGTGTTATTGAGTATAACTATTACCATTAATGTCGTTTAAAAACAGGCAGTAAAAGCATCACTTAATGTATAAAAGTGGCGCCCTGATAAACTTATGATTATAAAAGGCCCTACATTATGACTTTGCTCTGGATACCCTTGTTATCCTTGATTGGCAGTGTTATTTCTGCATTCACAGGCAAACTTTCTCGCAATCAAAGTACATTTGCTACTGTGCTTGCACCGTTAACCGCTTTGGGTATTACTTTATACCATGCACCAGCGGTTCTTGCCGGTGAAACTATCCGCTATTCCTTAGCGTGGATCCCCTCTATTGGTCTTGATTTATCGCTTCGTATAGACGGTTTAAGCCTCTTGTTTATGTTTATGATATTAGGCATCGGTTTGCTTGTTATTGTATATACACGTTATTACCTCAGCGCCAATGACTCAATGGCTAAGCTTTATAGCTACTTAATGTTATTTATGACAGCAATGCTAGGCATTGTTATGTCTAATAACGTTATACAGCTATGGCTATTCTGGGAATTGACCAGTATCAGTTCTTTTTTATTGATAAGTTATTGGTGGCATAAATCTGAAGCGCGTAAGGGCGCGCGAATGGCTTTAGCCGTAACGGGTGCGGGTGGTTTAGCATTACTTGGCGGGTTAATGTTGCTAGGTGATATTGTTGGCAGTTATGACTTAGATGTTATTTTGGCAAGTAAAGCTATTATTCAATCTCATGATTTATACGAGTTAGCACTTGTTTTAGTATTGCTGGGTGCATTTACTAAATCAGCTCAGTTTCCGTTTCATTTTTGGCTACCTCACGCTATGGCGGCACCTACGCCCGTTAGCGCTTACTTGCACTCAGCAACTATGGTTAAAGCTGGTATCTTTTTACTTGCGCGCTTTTATCCAGCTTTAGCTGGAACCGAAATGTGGTTTTTATTAGTTGGTTTAACTGGCTTAGCTACATTGTTATTTGGTGCTTACATAGCGTTATTTAAGCACGATTTAAAGGGGTTACTTGCGTATTCGACAATTAGCCATTTAGGTTTGATCACGCTATTGCTTGGCCTTGATACCGAGCTTGCAACGGTTGCAGCTATATTCCATATAATTAACCACGCAACATTTAAAGCGTCGTTATTTATGGCTACCGGTATTATTGACCATGAAACAGGCACGCGTGATATGCGTAAACTTAATGGTATGTGGCGATTTATGCCTTATACCGCAACTCTTGCAATGGTTGCTGCTGCAGCTATGGCGGGCGTACCTCTACTCAATGGTTTCTTATCTAAAGAAATGTTTTTTGCCGAAACACTACATCAACAAGTACTTGGATCTATGTCATGGTTAATACCGGTACTTGCGACGGTGGCAGGCGCATTTGCAGTAGCCTATTCAGCACGCTTTATTCACGATGTATTTTTTAACGGCGACCCAATAGACTTACCGCGAACACCGCATGAACCTCCACGCTATATGCGTGTGCCAATAGAAATACTGGTTGTTCTGTGTATTTTGGTGGGTATTTTCCCAAGCTTTACTGTTGATAGTATTTTATCTGCGGCGTCATTAGCGGTGTTAGGGGAAGCGATGCCAGAGTACAAGTTAACAATTTGGCATGGTTTTAATCTACCGTTACTGATGAGTGCAATGGCCGTTGTAGGTGGTTTGTTTATTTACGTGAATCGCAAATATTTATTTCAATTTCAGGCATCACTGCCCACACTTAATGCTAAAAAAACCTTTGAACGTGCAGTGCTGAGTGTAGTTGCATGGTGTCAGAGTAAGATTAACAGCACTGAGAATGGTTCTTTACAGCGCTATTTGGTTATTATGCTGGGTGTCGTATTACTTTGTGCCGGTTGGCCATTATTTGAAATGCAACAATTAGCTGGCAGTATGCCGCGCACACCTGTTGATGTGCATAATGCGATTGGTGCTGGTTTGTTAATAATTGGCGCAATAGCCACCGTTATTTGGCACAGATCGAGAATGGTCGCACTGTTGATGCTGTCTATTGTAGGCTTGATGGTGTCGGTTTTATTCACTCGTTTTTCTGCGCCAGATTTAGCGTTAACTCAGCTTACTGTTGAGGTAGCCACTATTATATTGCTTATGCTTGCGTTGTTCTTTTTACCTCAGCATACACCTAAAGAGTCTAGCTCGTTACGAGTACTGCGCGACTTAGGAATTGCCTCTACTATTGGTATAGTGGTTGCGAGTATTTGTTATGCGATATTAACGCGTCCGTTAAATTCTATTTCTGATTACTTTGTCGCTAATGCCAAAACAGGTGGTGGCGGTACAAACGTGGTTAACGTTATTTTGGTCGACTTTAGGGGTTTTGACACCCTAGGTGAAATAACGGTACTGGGTATAGCCGCATTAGGTATATTTAAAGTGCTTTCACGTATTCCATTATTTATGCCTGCCAGTGATAGCGAGGGGCGCCCATGGGCGCGTGAGCGTTACCCAATATTACTTGCAAGTATTTCACAAAGCTTATTGCCTTTGGCGTTGTTAGTATCAGCGTATATATTCTTGCGTGGTCACAACTTACCAGGTGGTGGTTTTATTGCTGGTTTGGTTACGTCAATTGCTTTCATATTGCAGTACATGGCACATGGCTCTAACTGGATCACCGAGCGTTTTGACATCAACTACCGTAAAATTATTGCCTCGGGAATAGGTATCGCAATGTTTACCGGTGTGGGTAGCTGGTTCTTCGGTCGACCATTTTTAACCACTTGGTTTGATTACTTTGATATTCCGTTTGTAGGTAAAACAGAACTTGCTAGTGCAATTGTGTTTGACCTTGGCGTGTACCTCACCGTAGTAGGTGCAACATTAATGATTTTAGCCAGTTTGGGTAATATGACTTCCGATGCCCCTAAAAAAGAGGTGAATATTTAATGGAGTTATTATACGCATCGTGCGTTGGTGTATTAGTTAGCTGCGGTATATTTTTACTGTTGAGAGCACGGACGTTTCCTGTAGTACTAGGTCTTACCATGATTTCGTATGCAGTAAACTTATTTTTATTTTCATCGGGGCGTTTAACTATAAATAAAGCAGTGGTACTTGGTACCGGAGCAGATTACGCCGATCCACTTCCTCAAGCCTTGGTTTTAACCGCAATTGTAATTGGTTTTGCAATGACAGCATTTGTGGTTATTTTGGCTATTCGTGGACGTGCTGATTTAGGGAGCGATCATGTTGATGGAAGCCCAGTTAAATCAGCTGCTGTAGTTAAGGAGCAAAAATGATTCAACATTTAGCATCCTTACCTATTTTATTACCTATGCTTGCAGCGGTTATTTTGTTACTTCCACCGTGTGGTAAAAGTGTAAAAATTCGCCGTTACGCATCAAATGCTATGGCGCTTATTACGTTTGCTGTCAGTGTGTTTTTATTAACGCATATTTACAATACGGGTATCAGTGTTTATGCCATCGGTGATTGGTCAGCCCCCTACGGAATAGTACTTGTGGCTGATAATTTATCAACGTTACTCGTAGCGCTAACCTCGTTTTTAGGACTTGGAGCCATTTTATATGGCAGTGCAGGCGATGATGAAAAAGGGAGCTTTTATCACCCACTGGTTCATTTTTTAGTGCTGGGTGTTAATGGCGCTTTTTTAACGGGCGATTTGTTTAACCTGTTTGTATTTTTTGAAGTTTTACTTATTGCATCGTATGCATTGCTTATGCACGGTGGCGACAAACAGAACACACGTGCAGCGCTACAATATGTCATTTTAAATTTAGTGGGCTCAAGCGTATTTTTAATAGGTTTAGGTATTTTATATGGCGTATTAGGTACATTGAATATAGCTGATATGGCGCAAAAGGTATCACAGCTTAATGGCGACGATGTATTTATTGCTAAAGCCGGTGGTTTATTACTACTTATTGTATTTGCTTTAAAAGGCGCATTATTGCCCCTACATTTATGGCTTCCAAATACCTATGCAAGCGCTAAACCTGTTGTTGCAGCCTTATTTGCTATTATGACTAAGGTGGGCGTTTATGCCATGCTGCGTGTTTACACCGTTATATTTGGTGAACAGGCGGGTGCACTTGAGCATATGGTACAACCTTGGCTTTGGGGGTTAGCGATTGCAACTATTGTGGTTGGCGCCATGGGCGCTATTGCTGCGCAAGATTTGCGTAAGTTAACCGCTAATTTAGTGTTAGTGTCGGTAGGTACATTAGTTGCGCTAGTGGCTTTACAAAATGTAAATGCAACGGCTGCATTGTTGTATTACTTAGTGCATTCAACATTAGTGAGTGCTGCGTTATTTTTACTAGCTGACTTAATTGCTAAGCAACGTGGAAAAGTTGCCGACAGGCTTGTTGGTGGGCGTGCAGTTAAACAGCCGCTTTTACTTGGGGCATGTTTTGTTGTTGCCGCTTTAACAGTAGTAGGTATGCCACCACTATCGGGCTTTGTTGGTAAAATATGGATACTAAAATCGACGTTAAATAGTGAGCAGGCATTAGTATTTTGGCCAGTGTATTTAGTGACAAGCTTTGCACTGTTAGTGGCACTTTCTCGGGCGGGTACAAGTTTGTTTTGGGAAAGAAAAGATAAACGCAGTGAAAGCGCAGACTGCGCTGATGCAAACCCATTACAAGTAACAGTAATAATAGGTTTACTTGCTTGTTCGCCGCTGTTAGTTATTTTCGGTGGGCCGATTAGCGAATACATGATAGGCGCTGCTACGCAATTACATGATATTAGCGGTGGCATAAATGCTGTACTAAAAGGAGGCATGTAATGAGACTGCAAGCCCGTTTTCGTTGGTTACCAACACCATTTCGTAGTTTATTTTTGTTTATAGTATGGTTGTTGCTTAACAATAGTGTATCGGTTGGTCATATTGTACTGGCAACATTTTTTGCTATTTTTATTCCTATTTTAAGCTTCTCGTTTAGAGATCCTCAGCCGCTTATATTAAAGCCAGGGCTAGCTCTAAAACAATTTGTTATTGTACTTTACGATATTATTGTAGCTAACTTACAGGTTGCGTTATTAATTGTTGGGCCTTCTAAAAAATTACGCCCCGCATTTATTAAAGTCCCCTTAGACTTAACACACGATATGCCGATTACAATTTTAGCAAGCAGTGTGTCGTTAACACCCGGTACTGTAAGTGCGGAGGTGTACCCTATTCCTGAATCGTTAGCACATGGCGAGAAAATGACACAGCGTTATTTGCTCATACATGTACTTGACCTTGATAATGAAGCCGAGCTTATCAAGCATATTAAAAAGCGTTACGAAGCTCCATTAAAGGAGATATTTCAATGTTAGATACCGTATTACTTATCGTTTTTGCCATGATAGGGCTCTCTTTATTACTTAATTTGTGGCGCCTTATTATAGGGCCCTCGATACCTGATAGAGTTTTAGCCCTTGATACTATGTATATTAATGTTATTGCACTTATTGTTTTATACAGCATAAGCATGGGAACAGGCTTGTATTTTGAGGCCGCATTATTAATAGCTATGCTTGGGTTTGTAAGCACTGTTGCGGTGTGTAAGTATTTACTACGTGGCGATATAATTGAATAGGGTGGCAAGATGATTAGCGAGTGGGTTGTATCAATTTTATTGTTATTTGGCGGCACGTTTATTTTAATTGGCTCGTTAGGCTTATTAAAACTGCCAGATTTTTTTATGCGTTTACATGGCCCAACGAAGGCCACCACGTTAGGTATGGCAAGTATATTAATTGCCGCGATGGTATTTTTTGCAAACTCTGAAACGGGTTTAAGCGTTAAGGAAATATTGATCACTATATTTCTATTAATTACCGCGCCAATAAGTGGCTATATGTTAATTAAGTCGGCTATTCATCACAAACTTAAGCCAAAAGAGGGCACAAAAGGCCTAGACAATATTGAAGATGATTAAGCTTTATTAATTATTACACTATTTAGGTAGTGTCATAGCAATGAGCGTTCTTAAACCGAATAAAGAAATTTATTCGGTTTTTTTGTAACTGTAGAAGTCGTTGACGCTTTTATTTAAGAGTGATTAATTGAGCTTGAGAACATAATTGTGCGTATTAAGCCTTACAAATTGATAAGAAACTTTAAATTTTATGAATAGCCTAAACCCAAAAAAATTACTGAATAGCAAGTGGACTGCAACACCTGCCATTAATAAAGAAAAGCACTTTGTAATTGTAGAAGTAGAGTACGATGAAGAGGCTAATGTAATAGCCTGTATTACTGAGTCGGTGTTTTCTAAAAACCAATACCCAATTAGCTGGCGCGATCTTAAAAACACAGAAAAATGGCGTCAAGGCTGGAAATAGTTTTAATAAATTTATATAAATTAATGGATTGAACTTTAAACATATGGTTAAAGCAGTTTAAAACCATCAATTTTAGGGAAGATAAGATTGATAAAAAGTAATACCAACAATAAAAAACCAGCATTTAGCTGGTTTAAAAAAAGTGTTTAGCTAACAGCTATTTTTCATCTGCGTATTTTACGCGAATCTTACTTTTATCAACGGTTAATTGATTAAGTGCTTTAATAGCGCTTTTGCTTTCAATATCGTTTGGCATTTCTACAAAGGCAAATCCTTTAGATTGGCCGGTTTCTTTATCGAGAACTAAGTTACAGGTAGTCACTTTGCCGTGCGCTGAAAACAATGTACGAAGATCTTGCTCTGATGTAGTGCGAGATAAGTTACGAACTAATAATTTCATATTTAACCTAAATAATGGTATCGGGTAGATTATCTCAAGTAACTTGGTTTTAACCTAATTATATTTTTAGCATCGTTACTTCTATTAGTTTAAAGCACTTAATTAGCCCTTAAAGCGAATAATGAGTTATTGGTAATAAATAACTAGTTATTAAAATTAATAATTGGTAAGTTATATTTTTAAAAGTTTACTTACCATTAATGTGTTGGGTTAGTTTGTTATGTCGATATTTCGTTTGAGTGTATTAAATATCTATACTGTTTGCTTTTTAAGTTTTTCATTATTGGGCTGTGGGAGTTCAAGTTCGAAAAATGAGTTGGTCAGCACTGAGCTGTTGGTACAATCTGCCGCAATTATCAGTGGTGAAATATCAGCAAATATAGAAAACAATCGTCAAAGTGCAGTCGTGGGTGAGCTTTCTATAACAGATGAGCAACCTGGTGAGGCGGTGTTTATTACTCAGACGAGCAGTCAAACACGTTATGGTATATTTAATCTTTCAAGTAATGGTAGTTGGTCTTACACCTTGGACCTCGCTAACACAAACGTGACCGCTTTAGATATCGGTGACACATTACTTGATGAAATAGTAATTAGCTCTGCGGATGGCACTAAAGCGACAATAAGCATTACTGTTGTTGGCGTATTACAGCCAGATAATTTTGAAGTAAGCGATGAAACAACCCTAAATGCTGATGGCGTTAATTTAGGGCTAAGCGCTTATACCTTGATAGAAAGTGTATTTAGTGAAGGCTCAATTGAATCGCCTGATATGTATAGCGGGAATCACGAAGGTGTTATACATATAGTGGAAGATACAGACGCTATTGTAGGTAATCACTTTGTATTTTTAGCTCATCGCGATGAAGACCAAGATAAAGACAAAGGCCCGAGTGATCGTCAGCGTAACGAAATTAAGTCCTATGATAAATCGCCCCCGGCAACGCTTGCTTTTGAAAATGAAACCGTACAATACAACTGGAAGTTTAAAGTAAGTAGTGAACTTGAGTTAACGAGTAAATTTAGTCATTTTTTTCAAATAAAAGCTCGGAACGAGAGTAACGACAACACCAATGGCAACGACGACCAGCCTATTATTACACTCTCTGGGGCGCAAAAAAACAGTACAGGGAATCAACTACAGGTGCGTTATAGCGCAGGTTTTGACGAAAACGGTAACAGCACAGGACTTGATAAAAACCTCATAGAAACAGATTGGTCACTGATAACCGATGAGTGGATACAGGTTTTTGTTCAAGCCACATTTAGCGAGGAGGGGCAATTTGAGATGACCCTTACCCGCTTAAGCGACAATGAAGAACTATTGAATATAAACGAGCAAAACATAGATATGTGGCGAGGCGTTAGCGATGATGACTTTGCACGCCCTAAATGGGGGATTTACCGCTCAATAGTAGAGACCGATAGCCTTCGCGCTGAAGAAGAGCAAGTACTATTTGCTGATTTTGTAATTAAAAAAGGTGTTTTAACAAAGTAGCCGAAAGAATGGATGTAGAACACTCACAAAAAAGCCCTTAACAATTTAATTGGTAATGGCTTTTTTAATGCGTTATAAAAAGTAATTATTTTACTTCTTTACCTGCAGCTTGTTGGTCAGCGTGATAGCTTGAGCGTACAAACGGGCCAGAGGCTGCATGAGTAAAGCCAATTTCATCCGCGTACTCTTTTAATGCGTCAAATTCCGCTGGAGGCACGTAACGTTTAACTGGCAAGTGATGCTTAGAAGGTTGTAAATATTGCCCAACGGTTAGCATGTCAACGTTATGAGCACGTAGATCACGAAGTACTTCTTCTATTTCGCTAATCTCTTCACCTAAACCAACCATTAAGCCTGACTTAGTTTTTACCTCTGGGTGCGCTTCTTTAAAGCGACGAAGTAATTCTAATGACCATTTGTAATCGGCACCTGGGCGCGCAAGTTTGTATAGACGCGGTGCTGTTTCTAGGTTGTGGTTGAACACATCAGGCGGTGTCTCAATTAAAATTTCAAGAGCACGGTCCATACGGCCACGGAAATCGGGTACTAAAATTTCGATGGTAATGGTTGGGTTGTGCTTACGAATTTCACGGATACAATCGGCAAAGTGCTGTGCGCCGCCATCACGAAGATCATCACGGTCAACCGAGGTAATTACCACGTAGCTTAGCTTCATGTCTTTAATTGTTAGTGCAAGCTTTTCAGGCTCTGCTGCATCAGGTTTTAATGGGCGACCATGGGCAACATCACAAAATGGGCAACGACGCGTACAAATAGCACCTAAAATCATAAAGGTTGCTGTGCCGTGGTTAAAACACTCTGATAGGTTAGGACACGAGGCCTCTTCACATACTGAATGTAAGCCATGCTTTCGCATTGCTTGTTTAATACCATCGATACGCTCAGTTGATTTAGGTAAGCGAATTTTAAGCCACTCTGGCTTGCGCAACATTTCGGTTTTTTCTGTTGGTAAAACTTTAACGGGGATCAACGCCATTTTTTCTGCGTCGCGTAGTTTTACACCTGGTTCCATTTTGACTGGTTTATTCATTCGTTTTCAAACCCTTCAGTATGCTTAACCTGTGCTGCATTAAGCTTTTTTATCATGTGTTTTACGAGTCCTTCACCTGCGCTTTGTAGGTTTTGAGGACCCTCTAATTCTTTTGTTTGCACCATATTCATACCGGCATAACCACACGGGTTGATGCGTAAAAACGGGCTTAGGTCCATGTTAACATTTAATGCTAAGCCATGAAATGAGCAGCCGCGGCGAACTCTTAAACCTAATGATGCAATTTTGCTGTCGTTGACGTAAACACCCGGTGCGTCGGCTTTAGCGTATGCTTCTATATCGTATTCAGCAAGCGACTCAATAATGCACTCTTCAAGCCAGGTTACAAGCTCTCGTACACCAATTTTTAAGCGGCGCAAATTAAATAATACATACATCATTTGTTGGCCAGGGCCGTGATAAGTTACCTGACCGCCGCGATCAACTTTAATCACTTCAATGTCGCCTGGGGCGAGTAAATGCTCGTCTTTTCCTGCTTGGCCTTGAGTAAATACACTTTCGTGCTCTACAAGCCAAATTTCATCTGGAGTGCTGTCATCTCGGGTGTCGGTAAAGTCTTGCATTTTTTGCCAAATTGGCATGTAACGCTGACGACCTAGTTGGCGTACGATCAAGGTGTTTTCGTTCACAACAAATCTCAATTATGGCTTAAAGCATGTGACGTACGTCATCGATATTACTGATCACGTTGTAAATTTCTTCAATGTGCTTCCCGCTTGTCACCGTAGCCACTAGCGTTACAGACTCATAATTACCTTTACTGCTCGGTTTTACTTTTGGTGCGTAATCACCAGGAGCAATAGGTTGTAATTTTGCTAATATTTGATCTGTCAAATTAACGTTGGCTAAACCCATAATTTTAAATGTAAATGGGCAAGGGTACTCTAGGTACTCATCAAATTTAGTATTTTTAACTGGTTGAACCACGTTAGTGACTCCTCATACAAAAGTGTGAACTCTATGTAAAGCACGAAGCTTAATACAGATAGGCGTTTAGCAGTGATGCATATATGGGGCGCATTCTAGCATTTTTCAAGCAAAAAAAAACGCCCCACAATGGAGGCGCTTAAATTATATATGCTTAGTTATTTACAAATTATTGCATGATCTGTAAACGTAAGTAGTCATAAATTTTACTAAAGAAGCTGCCTTCTTCCACTTCTTCAAGTGTCACTAGTGGGTATTGCGCAATGTCTTCCCCTTCTAGTTGCAAGAATAAAGTGCCTACTTTAGTGCCTTTAGCTAATGGCGCTTCAAGGGTGTTGTCTAGCTCAAAGTTAGCTTTTAGGTTTTTATGCTGACCACGTGGAATAGTGATAGGTGTGTCTTCTAAAATACCTAACGATACATTTTCTTTGTTACCCATCCAAATGCGCTGCTCTGCAAAGCTGTCGCCCGCTTTGTAAGGTGTAATTGTTTCAAAAAAGCGAAAGCCGTAGTTAAGTAGTTTTTTGCTTTCTACTTTACGTGCACGCTCGCTTGAGGTGCCCATAACAACAGCAATTAAACGCATACCATTTTTAGTGGCTGATGTAACTAAGCTGTAGCCAGCTTCAGATGTGTGGCCTGTTTTTATGCCGTCAACGTCTAGGCTTTCATCCCATAATAACGAGTTACGGTTATATTGTTTAATACCGTTGTAGGTGTATGATTTTTCTTTATAAATAGCATACTCTTCAGGTACATCTCTGATAAGTGCGGCGCTTAGCGTGGCCATATCACGTGGTGTAGTATAGTGCTCATCAGTATCAAGGCCATGGCTATTAATAAAGTGGCTGTTAGTCATACCTAATTTAGCAGCGTGAGCATTCATTAAGTCGGCAAAAGCGCTCTCACTGCCTGCTATGTGCTCCGACATAGCAACACAGGCGTCGTTCCCTGATTGAATAATAATGCCATGATTGAGCTCATCAACACTAATTTGCTTACCCACTTCGATAAACATTTTTGAAGACTCTGGGAAGTTTTTTGCCCATGCTTTTTCGCTGATTGTAACCATGTCGGTAGGGGCTATGTTACCGACTTTAATTTCTGTACCAATTACATAACTGGTCATCATTTTAGTTAAGCTTGCTGGCGCAAGTTTAGTATCGGCTTCGCCTTCAGCAATAACCTTACCTGTTGTAAAGTCGACTAAAAAATAACCCTTTGCATTAACTTGAGGTGGTGCCGGAATAATTTGGGCGCTGGCTGAAAATACGGCGGCTGAACAAACTAAGCCACATACACCTTTGAGGATTTTATGTTTAATTGATTTCATCATACTCATTAATGGTTAAAGTTAAAAATTCGCGTTATGCCATTCTATACCCAAACACCCCTGAGATGCGAGCGTCGTTGGGCTTGTTTGGGTACTTGTCTTACTGAGTGTAAAGCAAGAACGCGTTTTGAAATTGATTTTGTTTTAATTTTTTTAATACTTTTTCTGCGTGCTGCGCGTTTTTTATTGGCCCTAAATGCAGTCTATAAATAGTGTCTTTTTTAACAATATTTGTAGGTAATTTGTATTGTTGGCGTAAACGCTGTGCAAGGGCTTCAATATTTGCCAATGTGCTGCCTGCAGCTACTTGAATATACGTTTTATTAGCAGCAGAATTCGAAAGCGTAACCGCTTCAAGCTTAACCTTTGCTGTACCATGTTTGTAATAGCCAAGCTTGTATGCGGCTGCATAGGAAAGGTCAATAATTCTGTCATCGTGAAAAGGCCCACGGTCGTTTACGCGTACAATGACTGACTTACCATTTTGCGTGTTTGTAACGCGAACAAAACTAGGCAAAGGCAATGTTTTATGCGCTGCGGTCATGGCAAACATATCGTATATTTCACCATTTGAAGTGTGGTAGCCGTGAAATTTTCGGCCGTACCACGATGCGATGCCTTCTTCTTTATAACCTGTTTCGTCAAGCATTGGGGTGTAACGTTTACCGAGTACCTCGTAGGGGCGAGAAGCACTGGCACTTTTTTGCACCTCGGTAACTATGGCGTCCTGCATTTCAAGCGCAGTTGGCGCACGCAGTGGGGCTGAATCATGGCGCATATGGTAACGCCCACTCGAACCACTACTACAGGCACTGACAGTAATAGCGAGTAAAATGGTTATGAGAGTTTGAGCGTAACGTTGCATTATTTTAAAAGCATCCTTTTGTCTGTCGCAATCGACATAATAATACCAAAGCCGGCCATTAGCGTAATCATCGATGTGCCACCATAACTTATCAGGGGTAAGGGCACACCAACAACAGGTAGTAGTCCTGATACCATGCCAATATTTACAAATATATAAACAAAAAAAGTTAAAGTCAGTGCGCCAGCTAACAGCTTTCCAAATGCGTCTTGTGCATTTACTGCAATATATAAGCTGCGGCCAATTATAAACAAGTACAAACTAAGTAAAACGCAGACACCAAATAAGCCAAACTCCTCACTTAATACCGAAAAAATAAAATCGGTATGACGCTCTGGTAAAAACTCAAGTTGTGATTGTGTACCTTGCAACCAGCCTTTACCTTCGACACCGCCAGAACCAATGGCTATTTTAGACTGAATAATATGATAACCCGAGCCAAGAGGGTCGCTCTCCGGATCTAAAAATGTTAGTACGCGTTGTCGCTGATAAGCATGCATACCGTACTGCCAAAATGGCCATGCTGCTAAGGCAACCGCTGCACTTAAAAAGCTAATTAATCGCCAGCTCAACCCTGATAAAAAAAGTACAAATATGCCAGAGCTTGCAATCAGTATTGATGTTCCTAAGTCTGGTTGCTCTTTAATTAATAATGTTGGCAGCATTACTATCGCAAAGCCAAAAATTAAGTGTAGTGGTCGTGGTGGTAAATGTTTACGGCCAATATACCAAGCTACCATCATAGGTACTGCTAGCTTCATTAATTCTGAAGGTTGAAAGCGAGTTAACCCCAAATCAAGCCAACGTTGCGCGCCTTTAGAGCTCACACCAAATAACAACACACCAACCAGCATTAATAACCCAACGCAGTACATCGGTATAGTGAGTCTTTTCAGTGTCGCGGGAGGAATTTGTGCAAGTACTACCATGGCAATGATGGCCACACCCATCCGCGTCATGTGTCTTATCATCATCGCTGACTCTTGGCCACTTGCGCTGTACACAACCGTAATGCTTCCAGCCATCATAAGTAAAATGGCAATAAGTAAAGGCAAATCTAAATGCATACGCATCCAAATAGAGCGCTTGTCATGCAGGGCGGTCATAGGGTGTTATTCCTTGCCAGTTCAACAGGGTTAGCTGCAAAGTAATAATCCATTAACTGTCTGGCAATAGGGGCGCCAACCGTGCTGCCACCACCATTATTTTCAACAACAATAGACACAACTATTTGAGGATTATTGTAAGGGGCAAACCCCACATAAATGGCATTATCGCGTTGTCGCTCTTTAAGTGATTCTGCATCGTATTTTTCACCTTGTGCAATGCTCACAACTTGTGCCGTGCCCGTTTTACCTGCAGGGTCGTAGTTTACGCCCTTAAACGCTTTGTGGGCGGTGCCTGTGACTTTAGTTACGGTATTATGCATAGCATCAATGGCTATACGCCAATTGTCAGGATTGTTCAGTACTACAGGTGGCTTTTCTTCATTATTTATTTGCGTCACATCGTCCTCTTTTTTAGCCACTTGCGCGAAGTGAGGAGGGTGGTTAACCCCTTTGTTTACGAGTATGTTGGTTGCATTTGCAATTTGAATGGGTGTTGCGGTCCAATAGCCTTGGCCAATGCCTACAGAAATTGTGTCGCCAGGCCACCATGACTCTTTAAATCTATTTTCTTTCCATTCTTTTGAAGGCAATATCGCGGTGGTTTCTTCGTGTATATCTATACCCGATAGGTCGCCAAAACCAAAATGCGCCATAAAATTACTAATTTTTGTAATGCCTAATCGGTACGCGGTATCGTAAAAGTACGTATCGCACGACTCTTCAATGGCTTTGTATACATCCACATGGCCATGCCCCCAACGTTTCCAGTCGCGCCATTTGTGCTCTACGTTTCGTATTTCAAAAAAGCCCGGATCCCACATGGTTGTCCCTTCCGTCACCATGTTTTCTTCAAGTGCTAAAATAGCCATATGCGGTTTAATGGTGGATGCTGGTGCGTATCGGCCTTGGGTAGCCCTATTAATGAGTGGGCGATCTGGGTTAAGAAGTGCCTTATAATTTTTACTGCTAATACCATGTACAAATAAATTGGGGTCGTAGCTTGGGTTCGAATATAGCGCAAGTATTCCGCCATCTTTTGCATCCATTACGACAACCGCACCGCGCATGTCTTTGAGTGCATGTTGGGCTATTTGTTGCAGGCCGATATCGAGCGTTAACACTAAATCACTACCTGGCTGTGGGGGAAGCATACTCAGGGTGCGAATAACACGACCACGGTTATTAACTTCTACACGTTGCGAACCGACTTGACCATGTAAAAGTTGCTCGTAGTATTTTTCAATACCGAGTTTGCCAATATCGTGGGTTGCACGATAGTTTGTGGCTTGGCCTTCTTGTTCGAGCTTGTTCAGCTCTTTTCGGTTTAGCTTTGCAACATAACCTAGGGCATGAGTAAGCGTGTCGCCGAATGGGTAATAACGTGCTAAACGGGCCTCGATACTAAACCCGGGGAATTTATGCTGGTTAACCGAAAATGTAGCAACATCGGCTTCATCAAGGCGCGCTTTAAGTACTTGCGATTTAAAACGGCGCGTGTTTTTTATATCTTTTAAAAAATCTTGTTTTTCTTGTTCTGTAATCGTGATTAGTTGGCTTACTTGCTCAAGTGATTCTTCAAGGTTATCAACCTCCTCGGGGATCACCTCGAGATTATAAACGGGTTTGTTCTCGGCAAGCAGTACACCGTTTCTGTCGTAAATTAAGCCGCGATTAGGTGCAATAGGAATAACTTTAATACGGTTGTCGTTGGAGCGGGTTTGATAATCTTGGTGGTCTTTTACCTGAATGTTGTAAAGATTAGTAATTAAAACAGCTACTAACCCTAATACAAAAACAAAACCCACAAATGCACGCCGTGCAAACAAATTAGCTTCTGCGGAGTGATCGCGAATAGTGGGTCTTTGTTTTAGCATAGCAAGGCGTTACTCGCGATGATAGGGATGATTATTATTTAAGCTCCAGCCCCTATATAGGCTTTCTGCAACAATAATTCGCACCAATGGGTGTGGTAGTGTTAGGTTCGATAACGACCACTTTTGCTCCGATGCAGCAATGCATTCTGGAGCAAGTCCTTCAGGGCCGCCAATAAGTAAACTTACATCGCGGCCATCGAGTTGCCATTTTTCCATGTTTTTAGCAAGTTGGTGAGTATCTAGCGCTTTGCCAGTGACTTCTAGCGTAACAATACGATTGCCTTTAGGAATAGCGGCTAATGTTTTTTCGCCTTCAATATGTAAAATACGCTTTATATCGGCATTTTTGCCACGTTTACCGGCGGGTATTTCAATTAGCTCTAAAGCCATATCCTTGGGAAAACGGCGCTGGTATTCAGCAAATCCCGCTTCTACCCACGCTGGCATTTTTGTACCAACAGCAATCATTTGTATTTTCACGAATAACTTCCAAGCGTTGCTTTTAACAAGTGGGTGGTTAGCCCCACAGTTTTTCTAGATCGTAATAGCTACGTGCTTCAGTTTGCATCACGTGTACAACCACATCGCCTAAATCAACCAGTGCCCATTCGCCGTCATTTTCGCCTTCATAACCTAATGGCTCTGAATCTGCATGACGTGCTTCTTTTGCTAAGTGGTCGGCGATTGATTGAACGTGGCGTTTAGACGTGCCAGTGCAAATTACCATGTAATCGGTAATGTCTGATTTATCAGTTACGTCTATGTCAACGATGTCACGCGCTTTCATATCGTCAATTTTATCCATTGCAAAGGCGAGTAGTTGTTTTGAATCCAAGGTTTTGTCTCAATTTAAAAATTTAATGGCGCATATTTTAACACGCTAGGCATTTTTAAGCATCAATTTGATAAAGCTGATGCATTTGTATGTAATGACTAACGGCATCGGGTAATAGTTCATTCTTTTTGTTACTTTTTTTAAGATCATCACGAATAGAACTAGAAGCTGCATCAAGCATCTTACCTGGTAAAAAGTAAAGTTTACCACCTAAATGCTCTGTAATAAGAGCGGGGTCATCCACGAGGGCATGCTGCATGTAGTGCTTAAGCTCACCTGCTACCTGACAACTCTGCGCTGGTCGTTGATACACCACAATATGGCAAAGCTCAGTAATTGTTTGCCATTCAAACCACTTATTTAGTGAATTAAATGAATCCATTCCAATCAAAAATAATATAGGTGTACTTGGGTACTCTTTACGAAGTTCTTGCAGGCTAAGTAATGAGTATGATGGGCCTGAACGATCTAGCTCTCTTAAATCGAGTGCAAAATTAGGGTACGGTTTAATCGCCGCATTGAGCATATTAACACGATGTTCTGTGCTTATACCTGGTGCCGCTTTGTGGGCAGGAAGTGCGCAGGGCATAAAATACAATGTGCTTAAATTAAATGCGCTTACACATTGCTGAGCCATATTAATATGGCCTAGATGAACGGGGTCGAAGGTGCCACCAAAAATAGCAATCATTTTTCTGTCCAACAGGTTAAGCAACTAATTAAGGCTGTGACACGGCATAGGAATATCGAGCGGTTGACAAAACTTAATACAAATATGTGCAAGTGCCTGATAAGGAGCAATTAAGTTGCCTTGTTTATAGCTTGCATCAAATAAAGCAATGTCACTATTAATTTGCTCAAGTACAGTAATATTTAGGCGATTAACTGCATTTTGCACCGGCCCTTGCTGATTTTTCCAAATGGCATTTTGTTTAAATAAGCTGGCGATTGGCTCACCATTTAACAATCCCAATTGCACATTCATCAAGGTGTTGAGCTCTTTTGTAATCGCCCACAATATACTCACAACTTCAGTGTTGTCACTGGCTAGTTTGTTCAAAACTTTAATGGCTTGCTTGGCATGACCATTTAATAAGGCATCGCTTAAATCAAAAATATCAAATTTGGCTTGATTTAATAGCCCTTGCATAACCAATTGCTGGGTAATAAGTGCGTTGCCATGCAGTAAGGAGAGCTTTTCAAGTTCCTGAAAACACGCTAATAAATTACCTTCTGTTGCATTGATAAGGCTTAATTTGGCATCATTTTGCATGTTAAGAGCCAAGCGTTGACATTGCTCATCAAGCCATCGTTTTACGTGCGAGCCAGTCAGTGGATAACAAGGTACAAATACACCTTGTTTGTCGAGTGCTTTAAACCAGGCACCGCGTTGTACTTCTTGGCTCGCTTTTGCACCTT
Organism: Pseudoalteromonas sp. PSi26; assembly: GCF_054960575.1. NCBI lineage: Bacteria > Pseudomonadati > Pseudomonadota > Gammaproteobacteria > Alteromonadales > Pseudoalteromonadaceae > Pseudoalteromonas > Pseudoalteromonas sp. PSi26. Next base: position 53,892 of record NZ_JBHNYT010000012.1, read on the forward strand.
TAATAATTAGTATCGTGTCGGGGTTAACAAGCTCAACGACACGCTTAAAGGTATTACTACCAATTACACCGGGCTTTTGCTGGTTTAGGTCAAACTCAATAATAGTGCGTGCACTAAATAACGACATGCTTTGATATTGCGCTATTATTTCCTGCCAATCAAACCCTTGCATTAAAGTAAATTTAATTACTTCATCAAAGCCTTGTGCTTTGGCAGTATCGCGAATTAGCTGAACACACTGTGCTTCTTGAAAAGGCTCTTCACCAAAAACTAAGTAAAAAGGTTTTAAGCCTTTGTTTAATTCGTTAGGTAATTGATTAGCGTAACAGCGCATTACAGTTGCGACAGCTCTCTAACAATACGACGACTTGCTTGCTTACGAATTTCGTTAATTAGCAGCTCTAGCTCTTTGGCTTTGGCAAGTGCGTTATCGGGGTCGTCTTGATAATTTCTATAAAGCTCAAAGCGTTTTTCTATAGCATCTTTATTGGGGTGTTTTAGAACATATGAAACGCCATAGGCAAGTTCGTATTCAGCAACCTGGCCATTTTTAAATAACGACAACGTTTGGCGTTCTATGGTTTCTTTACGTAAATACAGCTGCGCTACGTTTTTAGATGAAGAGGTAAGTTCAACTTCACTTGCTAACAGCTCTTTTTGTAACTGTTCAAATAAAGCTGATTTTTCGTCATCACCAATAAGCGTAATGAGTTTTAGGTTATCAGGCAGGCTTGACGCTTGCTTTAAGTGAAACCCACAACTAGATAACAAAAAACAGACTAGCGCTAAGGCTAGCCCGTTTTTAATGGCCTTAAATACAGCCATATTAGTTAGCAACCACGTTAAGTAGTTTACCTGGCACGTAAATGATCTTACGAATGGTTTTACCATCAGTAAATTTAGTTACGTTTGCTTCTGCAAAGGCAAGTGTTTCTACTTGTTCTTGTGATGCATCTGCTGCCACAGTTAGCTTAGCGCGAAGTTTACCGTTTACTTGAACGATGATGAGCTTTTCATCTTCAACCAGGGCTGATTCGTCAACTATTGGCCATGCTGCATCTAAAATATCACCGTCTTTACCTAGTTCTTCCCACAACTCATGAGATAAATGTGGCGTAATAGGGGCAAGCATAATGATTAACGCTTCAAGTGCCTCGTTTGCAATGGCAATGTCTTGTGCATCATTAAGTGGCGCTTTAATTAACTTATTAGACAGCTCCATGATGGCAGCAATTGCCGTGTTAAACGTTTGACGGCGTTCAACATCATCGCTTACCTTTGCAATGGCTTTGTGTAATTCGCGACGAAGTACTTTTTGTGGGTTAGTAAGCGCAGACTTTTCAAGTGCTTGGTAACCTGCTGCTTTCACGTCTACTGCATATTTCCATACACGTTTTAAGAATCGGTGTGCGCCTTCAACGCCAGAGTCTGACCATTCAAGTGTTTGTTCTGGTGGTGCAGTAAACATCATGAATAAACGCACTGTATCAGCACCGTATTGTGCAATTACTTGTTGTGGGTCTATACCGTTATTTTTAGACTTAGACATTTTGCTCATGCCTGAAGAAAATACTGGTTCGCCATCTTCCTTGTGCCATGCTTTAGTAACTCGACCTTTCTCGTCAGTTTCTGTTTCAACATCGCTTGGTGAAATCCAAATATCACCACCTTTCTCATCTTTACGATAGAACGTTTCAGCCAATACCATGCCTTGACATAGTAAGCGGTCAAATGGCTCGTCTGAATTTACTAAACCAAAGTCACGTAATAGTTTATGGAAAAAGCGTGAGTACAATAAGTGTAAAATTGCGTGTTCAATACCACCTATGTATTGGTTTACAGGTAACCAATAGTTAGCGGCTGCTGGGTCTAACATGCCTTCGTCGTAACGTGGGCTACAGTAACGTGCGTAATACCAAGACGATTCCATAAAAGTATCGAAGGTGTCAGTTTCGTGAGTAGCAGGTACGCCGTTTACTGTGGTTTTAGCCCACTCAGGGTCTGCTTTTATTGGTGATGTTACACCATTCATTACCACGTCTTCTGGTAAGCGAACGGGTAACATATCTTCTGTTGCAGCAAGCTCGTTGCCGTTTTCGTCGCTCAGCATTGGAATTGGAGAGCCCCAATAACGTTGGCGGCTAACACCCCAGTCACGTAAGCGGAAGTTTACTTTACGCTCACCCACACCTAGTGCTTCTAGTTTGTCGGCAATCGCATTAAACGCTGCTGAAAAGTCTAATCCGTCAAATTCGCCAGAGTTTACTAATTCACCTTTTTCGGTGAATGCTTCTTGCGCTAGGTTTACTTCAAGGTCTGAGCCTTCAACAGGCGCAATAACTTGTTTAATATCTAGGCCGTATGCATTTGCAAACTCAAAATCACGTTGGTCGTGTGCAGGTACTGCCATTACCGCGCCAGAGCCGTAATGCATAAGCACAAAGTTAGCCACCCAAATAGGCACTTGCTCGCCTGTTAATGGGTGAGTTGCGTAAAAGCCTGTTGCAATGCCTTTTTTCTCCATTGTTGCCATATCTGCTTCGGCTACTTTGGTGTTTTTGCATTCTTCAACAAACATTGCAATCGCATCGCTGTTTTTAGCGGCTTCTTGGGCAATAGGGTGGCCACCGGCAACGGCGAGATAAGTTACACCCATGAAGGTATCTGGGCGAGTGGTGTATACGCTAAACTTTTCGTTGTTATCGGTACGCGTAAACTCAATGTCTAAACCTTCAGAGCGGCCAATCCAATTGCGCTGCATGGTTTTAACTTGCTCAGGCCAGTCGTCTAATTTGTCTAAATCGTCTAAAAGCTCTTGTGCGTAGTCGGTAATCTTAATAAACCACTGTGGAATTTCTTTTTGCTCAACCACAGCGCCAGAGCGCCAACCGCGACCGTCAATAACTTGTTCGTTAGCCAGTACAGTTTGATCAACCGGATCCCAGTTTACGGTCGACATTTTTTTGTACACTAAGCCTTTTTCGTAAAGCTTAGTAAAAAACCACTGTTCCCACTTATAGTACTCTGGGTGACACGTTGCAATTTCACGATCCCAATCGTAACCAAAACCTAATTGCTTAAGTTGGTTACGCATGTAATCAATGTTTTCGTAAGTCCACTTTGCAGGCGCTGTTTTATTTTTAATAGCGGCGTTTTCTGCTGGTAAACCAAACGCATCCCAACCCATAGGCTGCATTACGTTTTTGCCTTGCAGGCGCTGGAAACGAGAAACAACATCACCAATGGTGTAGTTACGCACATGACCCATATGCAGTCGACCACTCGGATAAGGGAACATAGAAAGACAGTAATATTTTTCTTTGCTCTCATCTTCAGTGACTTTAAATACTTGGTTTTCTTCCCAGTAGCTTTGTACTTTTGACTCTATATCTTGCGGGTTATATTGCTCTTGCATCTACGATTCCAGACTTCTTGCAAACTAATAAAAAATTGCCGATAGGATAACCCAAATAAAGCACTATTCACAGCGTCAAAAACACCGTTTTGCTAAATTGTAACCTTCATGTCAGGTTAACCTATACTTATCTATGTTAAACGTCAGGCGTGTTGACCTGTGTAGATTGAAATTTGCTCAGTTTAGGGTTTTCTAACCACAGTATAAAATGTCACTTAGTGGCCTGAGCAAAGATTCATAAATATTGCGTCAATCCAACTCGTTTATTAGCAATTTTGAAGGAGTACATAATGGCAGATTATAAAGCATGGCTTAGTGATTTAAGCGCGTGGCTAAAAGACATCAAAGATCATGAGGTAAAAGATGCGGTAACTCGTTTTGTTGAATCAGAGCAAGCACTTAAAAATTTAGGTGAGGAAAAGTATCAGCTCTACCGCAACTACTTAAAACGTGACATAGCGCACCTTAGCGAGAACGATTCCCACTATAATTCGCTTGCATGGCAAGAGCTTAAAGAGTCTTTATGGTTTGAACTTTCACATATAGAAGACAAAACTCAGCTGGAATGGCAATCCTTAAACCAAGATTTTAAACATAATGGGGTGTATCACGCAGGTGAATGGATAGCCATGGGCACATTAGTATGTAAGAATTGCACTCATAGTTACGATGTTTATCACGCCACACAAATTTTACCGTGTATTGAGTGTGATGGAATCTATTTTAGTCGTAAGGCATTGCACCCTTAAGCATATGTATTAAGTGGCTGCTGGCCACTTAATACGCCCAAAAGCCAGCGATTATGCTGGTATATAAAGAAGTTAGAATGACGAAAAAACTGCTGCCACTACCTTTATCAACGCTTGCACCTAGTATTTCTGCTAATCACGTACTGACGTGCATGAATAATCCCTACCCAGAGCAACTCAATTTTATTGGGCAACAACGTGCACAAAGTGCGCTGGACTTTTCGCTGGGGATGGAATTACCTGGTTATAACGTTTACGTTATGGGCGAAGCCGCACATGGGCGTTACACACTCGTAAAGGACAAACTAAAACAGCATGCCAAAGGCCGAGTAACCCCAAACGAATGGTTGTATGTTAATAACTACGACGACCATCGCGAGCCAATAGCATTGTTTATGCAGGCAGGGCAAAGCAAACAATTGAGTGACGATATAGACTCTTTTTTAGACGAAGTGCTCGACACGTTTCCAGCCGCATTTGATAACCCTGCTTATCAGCGTAAGAAAAAATCAATTGATCGTGAATTCAATGATGCTTACGACAGCGCAATTACCGCCGTTGAAGTGGCTGCGCTTGAGCAAAGCGTTGCACTTGTTGAAGAAAAAAGCTCAGTGGGCTTTGCGCCGCTTATAGATGGCAAGCAATTGAGTGATAGCGAGTTTGCAGAACTTGAAGATGAACTTCGCGAAGCGTTTTTTGAGAAAATAGAAAAACTAGAAGATGCGTTAATTGAAGCTCTGATAGAGTTGCCGCGTTGGAAACGTGAATCTAAAGAAAAACTCCGCAACCTTAAAAAGTCGACCGCTGAGCAAGCAACTAAACCACTGTTAAAAGATTTAGAACATAAATACGCCACACATATTGGCGTGCTTCGCTATTTAAAAGACATACGTGTAGAAATTATAGATGCTGTACTTGAATGGCTAGACGATGAAGACGAAAACGAAGAAAATAAGGAAGACTTTGATCGTAAAGGCATGCTCACTGACTTTTTTGCCCCCAATATTTTAGTCGAGTTTAAAGAAGACGATGCAGCCCCAGTGGTGTACGAGCCTAACCCTACCTTTGGTAATTTATTTGGCAAAATAGAGTATGCCACTTCACAAGGTACACTAATCACCAGCTACCGCTCAATTCAGCCCGGTGCATTACACCGTGCAAATGGCGGTTATTTGATAATGGATGCTGAAAAAGTAATGGCTAACCCACAGGTGTGGGATGGGCTAAAGTTATCGCTGAAAATGCACCAAATTAAAAATGACTTACCATATCAAGATAGTACAGTAGGTACGAGCTTTACGCTTCGCCCGCAATTGATCCCACTTGATGTAAAAATTATTTTATTAGGCTCGCGCGATTTGTATTACACCATAGGTGAATACGATGAAGAATTCGCAGAGCTATTCAGAGTACTAGCTGATTTTGATTACTACTTACCAAGCAGTGATAAGTTACAGTATCAGTTTATTACTAAAGTGACAGAGTACTGCGAAAAAACGCTTAAGTGCACTACAACGCAAGCCGCTATGGTGAGATTGCTTAAATTTAGTTATCGCCAAGCTGAGCATCATAACAAGCTTTCAGCGCGTTTTGCTGATGTGTTAGAGCTGGTGGCTGAGGCAAGTTATTACGCAAAACAAGATAAGCTAACGGTTATTGATGCGCATCATATTGATGAAGCCATTGAGGGTAAGCAATACCGCACCGGTCAAATTAGTGAAAATATGCTTAGTGATATCAAAGAAGGTCATACGTTAATTGCTACAACCGGACAAGCCATTGGTAAAGTAAATGGCTTAACGGTACTGCACATTGGTGATACGTCGTTTGGCACACCGGCGCGAATTACTGCCACGGTATACGCCGGCGCTGATGGCGTAATAGACGTAGAGCGCGAAGCAGAACTGGGTAAAGCTATTCACTCTAAAGGCGTGATGTTACTTACTGGTTATTTAGGTAATAAATATGCTCAGCAATTTAGCCTTACGCTCAGCGCAAACATTGCAATAGAACAAAGCTATGGCTACATAGACGGCGATAGCGCCTCGTTGGCAGAGCTTTGCGCGTTAATTTCGGCTATTACAAGCTTACCAATAAGCCAATCAATTGCGCTTACGGGGTCTATAAACCAACATGGTGATGTACAAGCTATTGGTGGTGTAAACGAGAAGATAGAAGGCTTTTTTAAGTTGTGTAAAATGCGCGGCTTAACGGGTGAGCAAGGCGTCATTATTCCTAAGTCAAACCAAGTTAATTTGGTTTTAGATGACGAAATACTCAATGCAGTAGAGCAAGGCAAATTTAATATTTACGCAGTAGAGACGGTCGATCAGGCGCTAAACTTACTGATGGATATTGAAGCGGGCGAACTCATCGACGATGTATACCCTGAAAGTTCAGTAAACGGCATCGCACTTGCGCGTTTAAAAGAGATTGCTGATATTGTTAATGGCGATAACGAAGACGATGCGGATGACGAGCTAGAAAACGAAAAACTAGAAGACGAGAAAAACTAATTATGATCAATATTATTTTGGCGGTTGTGATCGCTATTTTGTGCGTTTTAATATTTAAAAATAGTAAAAAAGCCAAACAACAGGCGATTGCTAATGCGCAAATTGAAAGCGACTATTTAGTGGCAAACGCTAAAGTAGATGGTGTATTGGAAACTGCATCTGGCCTGCAATATAAAGTATTGCACAAAGGAGAAAACACCAATACACCTAGCCCAACAAGTATGGTCAATGTGCATTACCACGGTACACTCATCGACGGCACTGTGTTTGATAGCTCAGTAGAGCGCAAGTCACCTATTAGCTTTGGTTTACACCAAGTTATTAAAGGGTGGACCGAGGGGTTACAGTTAATGAGCCCGGGAGACAAATTTCAGTTTTATATACCGCACCAATTGGCTTATGGCGAAAAGCGGGTAGGGAGCATTCCACCAGCATCACTGCTTATTTTTGAAGTAGAATTGCTTGCAATAGAGTCGTAAAGTTACAGTGTTTGCTCACTTTTAACCGATTAAAAGTGAGCATGACGTACTAACCTGCAAATTCAATGTGTGCTATTTCAAGCTTAAATTTTCCCGCCTGTTTTCCTGCAATCATAAAACCAAGTTGTCTAATATCACTAAAATCAATCACTGGTTGCTGGGTTAGCGTACGACCACGAAAAGTAAGCGCAAAATCGCTTGGGGTAAAATTAATGTTAGTCCATTCATTTTCTATTGTTTTAAATGAGTGTGTATACGCAGGTCCATCAAGGTAGTTAGATGTACGCAGCCTTAATTGATACGTTTGACCGTCACCTTTAACACGTAAATTAATAGTATTTGCGTTTTGACCCTGTGTGTTGAGCTCAGTGCGGATAGAAGCAAACCCTCCGTTATTTTTAAGCGATACATTACCTTCAAATACCAATGCCTCTTTTGTATGGCTTACTTGGCTATTAGACACGCCCCCCATGACCGAATCGTTTACAACGTACCAACGCTGATTTGCGTTAACCTCTGCGCTTAGCAGCAAAGTATTAAATATAAAAAGAAAGGCTAGTTGTTTAGTGGTCATTGGGTTGCTCCTAAAGGCTTTGATTAACTAATACGATCACATATATAAATTGTTCACTTAACCTAAAACTAATTTATTAATAACGCGCAGGTCTTGCTGGCTTTTAAGGATAAAAAATTGTTAAATCGAGGGTTTTTAGTCACTGCGCAAAGTTTGTAACCTAGTGGACTAAATAAAAATCGAGTAAAGCTTCTGCGTCCCGCTCACCCTTTTACCTTCACCATGAAGGCAACTAATAGTAAATAGCGGTTGTTTGAATTAGCTTGAGCAAAAAATAAAAAGCGCGTAAGTTAAACGCGTTACCTATTTTAATAACAAGTATAATAATGAAAGCACAAGAATTAGAACAATTAGCGCTATCTAAAACCGAAACTCGAGAAGTCATTACCCCTTACGCGTTTAAAATTGATAACGCCCTACTAGGTTTACCCTTAGCAACGCCACTAAAGCGAGCTATAGCAATAGTAATAGATGTTGCCCTAATATTTGTAGCTGCAAAGCTTAGCGCCACCTTAATTGCCTTTGTTGCGGCTATGGCATTCTATAAAGGGACGGCACAACAATATCTTCCTAAAATGTCGAGGGTGTGGCGAAGAGTATTAAAAATAGTAGCCGCCGGTATTTTATTTGTAAGCGCTCTTGCGGTGCTTTCAATTGGCATAGACTATTTAGAAGACGATAACAGTGAAATCAGCTCAGCTATTCAAGGTGTACAAATAGAAGACGAAATACAGCTTACTGAGTCAGAAAAACATCGTGTAAATGCCTATTTAATTGAAGTAGAAGACGAGAGCTGTGACCAGTTTTGCCAACAAAATGCGCTTGATAATTTGATAGGACAAGTACCCAAGTTAGCAGAAATGGACGACCTTCAAAGCCCACAACTTGCTAGAGCACTTTTACAATTATTAGTGCTTAGTGAAAATAACGAAATAAACCCTCCACAGTTAATAGAAGAAAAACCGTCACAAACAACTACACACAGTATTTTGCAGTGGGGCAAAGGTATTATTCAAGACTTGGGTTTGGGTTTTGGTTGGGCTGCAGTTTACTTTACGCTATTTTCATTACTTTGGCGCGGCCAAACTCCCGGAAAAAAGGTGTGCAACATACGTGTTGTTGCCTTAAATGGCGAACCACTTGGTTTGCTTGATTGTTTTGGCCGCTACGGCGGTTACGGCGCAGGTTTTGCCACTGGATTGTTAGGCTTTTTACAAGTGTATTGGGACCCTAATAGGCAAGCTATTCAAGATAAAATATCAGCGACTGTGGTTATTCAAGGCAGTGTTAACCAAGTTGTAAATGTGAAAACGGTAGAAGAAACCGTAAAAAGCTAAATAATTAATAGTTATAGGTAATAGGTACGCTAGTGAAGTTTTTAATGTTGACGATCATCACCTTATTTTTTGCAATCAGTGCAAGTGCTTCCGAGTCGGTTTTATTAGCAAAAAATGATCATATAGAGTCTCGAATTTTAAAAGAAAGGCGATTTTACAGCGTTTACTTACCACCTAGTTATAGTCAAAACGCTAATGAAACATACCCTGTAATTTACTTACTAGATGGTGATAGCACGCATTTAAAAGCAGTTGCAGGGCTGGTGGAAGCGCTAAGTACAGAGCGATTAGAGCAGCAAATACAACAAGCAATTATAGTCGCTATTCCTAACAGCCAAAATGCAATAAGAGAGCGCGACTTTACTCCTACCAATGTTGATTGGACGTTTAAGGGTAAATTATTAGAAAAATTTGAAAATAGTGGTAATGCAGTAAATTACAGTGCATTTTTTGAAAAAGAACTTATTCCACATATTAATAAAAACTACCGAACATCAAATAAGCGGGTATTAATTGGTGAGTCTTTTGGTGGCTTATTTGCAAGTTACGTACTTTTGACTAATCACACATTATTTACAGATTACTTAATAATTGATGCTACATACATTTGGGATAATAATTATTTAAACCGTTACTTTAAAAATAACCAAATTGAAAACAAAGAGATGGCAGGGGATGTGTATTTTACCTTTGCGAATAATGCCACAGCATTTGGTGATATAGGTAAAACAAATTATCAGTGGGGATTAGCGTTTGCAGATAAATTAAGGAATCACCCAAGTAAAAAATTAACAGTAACACAGCGTTACTTTGAAAACGAAACACACGGTACCGTTGCTGCACTTAGCTGGTATTATGGATTGAGAAAATTACTTCAACAATCAGTTGTAATTGAGAATCAATAAAAACTATAAATTAAAGCCCAATAACTAGCTAAAGTTTTAGTTAATTATTGGGCGATCGAAGACTATTTTACTTTTGTATTTAACAAGACAATAGGAGTTAAAATATGCTTAAGTATTTGCTCATATTTATCGTTATCAGTTAAGTCAGGGGCATGTAGATCTAGGCCAACCTCATGAAAATTATTTTTTTCAACGTCATTATAATATTGTAAGGCGATACTAATTGCAGGCCTGAATTCGACTGAGTCTCTTGATCTTGTCAATACGTGCTGCTCAACACCATTCCAAGTTGCAGTGCCATCTACTATTTTAATTGAATTTTCTTTTGGGTGGATAACCAGCAAATTGCCAATATTTGGATACGTTTGCTTAATGCTGTTAAACGTAAATTGTATAGCTGCTTGCACTCGTTCTGATTCGAGTTTGCCTGTTTTTGTGTTAAAAGCACCGCCTTGTTCAATAATAAAGTTATCAAACATGGGTTGAACTTTAGGGTTTAGGTTAGTTAAGTTATATTTTTTTGAAAAGTTAATTACGTTATTATCAAATGCTTCTCTATAGAGTGCTTTGTTACCGGTATTGGCTGTTGGTAACCATATATAGGCTAGGTTACTATGTGTTGCCGGTTTAGCGATTGTAATTCCATTCGCTATCACTTTAGGGTCGCTATTGTATTGAAATAGTTTGCAACCGACTAAATTTAGTAAAACGATGATGACAACCATGTGTTTAATCATTTTTTCGTCTTCCAAGTGTCGATTGTTTTTAATGCGAACTGTAATGCACTATCCAATTTTGCAGGGTCTTTAAATAATTTATCGGCATCTTTCACAATAATTTCTTCATCACTGTTAAATTGTGCCACTAACTCAATACCTCCAGAGCCCATAGTTAAGAGTGTGTCTTTCTCATCTCTAATTCTGATATACACTCTGCTTCCTGGCACATAACCTTGTTCGTTTTGAAATAACGATACGAATATATCACCCCCATCGGCACCACCTTCAAGGTAAGACTCTTCTTGGCCATACCACTTGGCTACGTGGCCTAATAAAATACTGTTTGTAAAATGTGCGCGTACAGTATCAACACCTGCAAACACAAAAGCATTTACACCGAGGTTTGTTTTTGTAGTGGCAAGCGCTTCTTTCCAGAGTTCATTACGTAGGTTTTCATTTGCTTGTCCTGTAAGCGGGTCGTATAAGTTCTCAGCGTTATCTAATAATTGATTAAATACCGTATAAACTTCGCTGGCGTCTACTACTTTAAAACCACGCGCTTCAAGTGCTTTTTTTATTGGCGCTTTATAATGGTTTTTTAATTGTTTTTCAAAATAAGTGAGATCTTCTTTAACATAAAAACCGCCAAATCCAAGTACCTGATAATTTGCTTTTAGTTGTCCCGTATTCATGTAGTTTGGTGAGGATTTACATCCACTTAATATGACAAGGATAATAATGGTAAAAATATATCTCATAAAAACTCCTGAAAATTAAAGTAATTTGATACCAATTTTAGCGAACGATGTAAGGGTAAGTTGCCTATATTCACTTCCACCAACTTGTGAGCGCCAATTGATTGTTGTTTTTTTATTATTCAAACTGCTATCAGTATAAAAAATTAAGTATTTGGCTTCCTCTGGTAGAGTAAATTGAGTTTTGTAATATAGGTTACCAGCTAAATCTAATGTTGTTGGTAAACCATTTTCCCACGCCTCATAAGGTTTAAGGTGTTTTATAACCTGCTTTGATTTATCTAACAGTATTAACTCAGGGTAAACAAGCGTTGCTGTTTGAACAAATGCGCCATTGGCGTAACTAAAAACTTGAGCGAAGCGACTATTATTTGGTTTTTCAATTGCAATGAATGGGCTTTTGGCTTCATTAAAAATTCTAATAGGCTGGTTTTTCAAATCAAAAGAGGTCAGCTTGTTTATTTGCTGTGTTGCAAATGCAATATCGCTTAAGTTGGTACAGCAGGCGGGGTTACTTTTTAGTCTTGATAGGTCACTTTTAGCTGAATTAGCGCAGCCAAACAATAATATGACTAAGGTTGCTATGCTTATTACTTTTTTCATAAATATTTTAATTATTATTAGTATATTGATAGTAACTAATATGAAATAAGACTAAAACACATAAATTTATAATATGTAACTCAATGTAAATAAAATTAAATATGAATTGTTCACACAAGTTTATTCTCTAATTTGCCCCATAAATATTGAGTACCTTTTAGTTTTTAAATCGCATTAGAGTCCCACCAATCCCCAATAACGCCACAATTCCCCATACAAACACATTGCCATATTGGCTATACACGCTATTACCTTGTATAAGTTTTACATCGGCTTTTAATACTGCTGCTTCAAACTGTGGCATGGTTTGTTGTGTATTGCTTAGCGGGTCGTATACGGCGCTTACACCGTTGTTGGTAACACGTACCAGCGGGCGTTGTAACTCAAGGGCACGCATGCGGGCAATTTGCATGTGTTGCAATGGCCCAATTGATTGACCAAACCACGCGTCGTTACTGACAGTAAATAATATATCTGAGTTAGTTTTATAATTGCCGCGTACTAAATCGGCAAATACTATTTCGAAGCAAATAGCAGGGAGCAGATTAAAGCCATTGGCGCGCAAGTTGTTTTGTATTCTGTCGCCTCGTGAAAATGAGGACATAGGTAAATCAAACAAAGGCGCGATTGGGCGCAGAATATCTTGAAAGGGTACAAATTCACCAATCGGTAGTAACTGGTGTTTTTGATAGCGATTTTTACCGAGGTATTCATAATGGCCGTGCTCGTCGTCACGCTCTTTGTTACCCAGCACTATAAGCGTATTAAATATGGTTTTGGTATCGATTTGGTAGTCAACAATGCCCGTAATAAGGGCGGTTTCATTAAATGAGGCTGCGCTATCTAGCCCAGCTAAGTAGCTGTCGGCAAGGGCTTCTATTTCAGGAACTGCGGCTTCAGGCCAAACAATTAAATCAGCATCCCAATGTGGGCGAGTCATGTCTTGGTATTTGCTCATGGTGGTCCAAAACTCGCTAGGCTCAAAGCGAAGGTGCTGCTTTATATTGCCTTGTACTAGTAAAGTCGACATTGATTTACCTGAGTACTCAACAGTGTTTGTTGCACGCGAACCAATGCATAAAAAAGTAAATACAGTTAGCGTAACCAGCGGGGTCTTTATGTCTTTTTGTGTTAACCGGTACAGTGCAAAGCCAATGGCAATACACACTAAGGTCAGTCCAAATTCACCAATGTAAGGGGCAAGTATATTTAATGGTCCATCGGTTTGGGTATACCCAAAACTTAACCACGGAAACCCGGTAAGGACCACCCCCCGTAAATATTCACTAAGAGCAAAAAAGCTAATAAGCAGCAAACCAAAGCTATTTGGGCTGGTGGCAAAGCGAGTTGTTAAGTAAAACGCTAAAGCGGGATAAAGCGCTAAGTAGCCGCACAATAGTGCCATTAACGAAAAAGAGGCTACAAGCGGCATACCGCCAAAGGTAGCTATAGACACATGTACCCAACTAATACCTGCACCAAACCAGCCTAAACCAAATATAAAACCATATTTAGCGGCACTCTTCGCATGGTTTTTTCCGGTATTGTTTGGATTAATACAAAAAATGACAGCTGCAATACTAATAAATGCAATTGGCCAAATTTCAAAAGGGGAGTAGCTAAAAGTTAAAATAAGGCCCGCAATAAATGCGAGCCATGATTTTATATCTTTTGCTAATAGGGTCAGTCTAGTTAGCAGTTTCTTCACTGTCGGTGTCATCAGCCTTAGGAACGGTGACTTGCAGTTGCAAGATACGACGATTGTCGGCATTGGTTACTTTAAATTGGTAACCATCTATGTCTATTGTTTCACCACGGCTAGGCATATGGCCAAATGCATGTAAAACGGTGCCACCAATAGTGTCGGCTTCTTCTGTGCTATACCCTGTACTGAAGTGCTCGTTAAAGTCATCTACTGGCGTTAAGGCCTGAACAACATGAACGTGTTTTGCAAGTTGACGAATATCTTGTTGTTCTTCTTCTTCGTCGTGCTCGTCTTCTATTTCCCCAACAATGGTTTCAAGAATATCTTCAATTGTAACGAGTCCCGATACACCGCCGTATTCATCAATAACGACAGCCATATGGTAGCGTTGCTGACGAAATTCATTTAGCAGAGTGTCAACACGTTTGCTCTCAGGTACGACCATGGCAGGACGTAAGTAATCGCGTATTGAAGGTAAATGCTCGTCTTTATTTAAGATAAGCGGCAGCAAATCTTTAGCAAGTAAAAAACCTTCTACGTGATCTTTGTCTTCAATCACCACTGGGAAGCGTGAGTGAGTTGAGTCAACCATCATGGGTATTAGCTCTTCAAGCGGGCTGTCGATCTCAAGAGTGACCATTTGTGAGCGCGGGATCATTATGTCTCGCACTTTAAGCTCAGATACACTAAGCACACCTTCAATCATTTCTTTTGTTTCTGGATCGATTACGTCTCGTTCTTGCGCATCGGCAATCACTTCGACCAGCTCTTCTCTATTCTGGGGTTCCCCTTGCAGCATTTGGGTTATTCTACCCAACCACGTTTTGCCAGAAGAACCCTGGCTAGATTGCGAGTTACCGTCGCTCATTGCGTCTAATTGCTCCGTTAATTTAAATTTCGTCCCGGTATGGGTCTGCTATATTTAGCTCTGCAAGTAATTGCTTTTCTATGCTTTCCATTTGCAAAGCGTCTTCACTCTTTATATGGTCAAATCCAAGTAAATGCAAGCACCCATGAATCACCATGTGGGCAAAGTGGTCATGAAATGACTTCTCTTGCTCCACTGCTTCAGCCAATACAATGGCTGGGCAAATTACTAAGTCACCAACAAGGGGAAGCTCTATTCCTGGTGGCGCTTCAAATTCAAACGACAATACATTAGTGGGTTTGTTTTTACCCCGGTAGTCGTTATTAAGCTGTTGTGATTGCGCTTCGTCGCTAATTACTATGGTGAGTTCAGACTCATCACGATATTGGCTTAACGCTTTATCAGCCCATAATGCAAATTGGGCTTCACTAGGGAGGTTGTCAAACTCACAGGCTATTTGTAAATCAAGTTCGGTTGTCAAAGTATTACTCTTTAGTAGTAGAGTTAAGTTGAGCAGCTAGCTCGTCTTTTGCTTTTTGCTTTTCAATTCGCTTCAAGCGCTCGCTCTCATCGTTACGCTCGTAGGCTTCAACAATACGCGCAACAACAGGGTGGCGCACTACATCGTGTGCTTTGAAGTAGTTAAAACTAATTTCATCTACACTGTCGAGCACTTCAATGGCATGGCGCAGACCAGAGCGTGTGCCGCGCGGTAAATCAACTTGGGTTATATCACCAGTGATCACCGCTTTTGAATTAAACCCTATACGGGTTAAAAACATTTTCATTTGTTCTGCTGTGGTATTTTGACTTTCATCTAAAATAATAAACGCATCGTTTAATGTACGACCACGCATATAGGCAAGGGGTGCAACTTCAATGATGTTTTTTTCTATTAGCTTTTCGACTTTTTCAAAACCGAGCATTTCGAATAGCGCATCGTAAAGCGGGCGCAGGTATGGGTCAATTTTTTGGCTTAAATCACCAGGTAAAAAACCAAGCTTTTCACCAGCTTCCACTGCGGGGCGCGTTAACAAAATACGACGAATTTCTTGTCGCTCAAGGGCATCAACTGCGGCAGCTACTGCTAGATAGGTTTTACCTGTACCAGCAGGGCCTATACCAAAAGTAATGTCGTGATTTAATATATTGGCAACGTAAAGGCCTTGGTTGTCGTTTCGGGGCTTAATAACACCACGGCGCGTTTTTATAACCATTTCTTTGCCGTATGCACTGCTTGAAGCATCTTGCTCTAGGGCTTTAGATTCGGTAATTGCCAAGTGAACATTATCAGGTTCTATTTCACCAATAACACCGCGTACAGGTTGAGTATCAACATATAGATTTTTTAAGATTTCGACCGCAGAGGCACTATTGATTAGCTTTCCCGTTACTTTAAAAAAGTTGTCACGGTGAATAATTTCAACAGCTAGGCGGCGTTCAATTTGTTTGATGTTTTCGTCAAACGGGCCACATAAAGAAGAAAGGCGTTTGTTATCGGCAGGTTCTAAATAAATCTCTAATGTTTTTAACTGATTACTCAAAATTGCTTCCTATAGAACGGCGCCAGTATTTACTGGCGCTAGGTGTATTGACTAAGGAACGAAAGTAGCTACGCCAATCTCGTTAACTGTCTCTGGTTTTGGCTCACTGCTTGCTGCTTTGGTTAAAATAGCTGATGGAGCGATATCGCGTCGTAAGTTCATTTCTGATTCTGTACGAATTAAGTCACCACGTAAAGAGTTAGGCAGTGCTTCTGTGATACGTACGTCAACGAACTGGCCGATCACCGAATGTGGACCAACAAAGTTAACAACACGGTTATTTTCGGTACGACCGCGTAATTCCATCGGATTCTTTTTCGATGGACCTTCAACCAAAATACGCTGTTCTGTATCAAACATTTGGCGGCTAATGTGCTGTGCCATTTGTGTAATACGGTTCTGTAACAGGTATAAGCGTTCTTTTTTCTCTTGCTCAGTTACGTCGTCTGGTAAATCTGCCGCAGGCGTACCAGGGCGTGCGCTATAAATAAAGCTAAAACTCATATCAAAACCAATATCGTTGATAAGGTTCATAGTGGCTTCAAAATCAGCTTTACTCTCACCCGGAAAACCGATGATGAAATCTGACGACATGCTTAAGTTAGGGCGAATTTTACGCAGCTTTCTAATTGTTGATTTGTATTCAAGTGCAGTATGGCCGCGTTTCATTAGGTTTAGTATACGGTCAGAGCCACTTTGTACCGGTAAGTGTAAGTGATCTACAAGCTCTGGTACGTCAGCATATGCATCAATAATATCTGGTGTAAATTCTACTGGGTGCGATGTTGTATAACGAATACGGTCAATACCATCAATTGCAGCAATTAATCGAATTAAATCTGAGAAGTAGCAAATGTCGCCATCGTGAGTATCACCACGGTATGCGTTTACATTTTGTCCCAATAGATTTACTTCACGCACGCCTTGCTCTGCAAGTTGTGCCACTTCAAGGAGCACGTCATCAACTGGGCGGCTAACTTCTTCGCCACGAGTATAAGGTACAACACAAAAGGTACAATACTTGGAACACCCTTCCATTATTGATACAAACGCAGAAGGGCCCTCAGCTTTTGGCTCAGGTAGGCGGTCAAACTTTTCAATTTCTGGGAACGAAATATCAACAACAGACGAACCTTTATTACCTTGCACTTGTTTAATCATTTCAGGTAAACGGTGCAGTGTTTGTGGGCCAAAAATAACATCTACAAATGGAGCTCGCTGGCGAATGGAATCACCTTCTTGAGAGGCAACACAGCCACCTACACCAATAATTAGCTCTGGCTTGTCATCTTTTAACAACTTCCAACGGCCTAATTGGTGAAATACTTTTTCTTGCGCTTTTTCACGAATTGAACAGGTGTTAAGTAAGATTACGTCGGCATCTGTTGCATCTTCAGTTAGCTGGTAGCCATTGGTGGCATCTAAAAGTTCAGCCATTTTCTGAGAGTCGTATTCGTTCATCTGACAACCCCAGGTTTTGATATGCAGCTTTTTGCTCATTGAAATTTAGCCTCGTGTTCAATTCGATAATGGCACAAATATGTGCTTGAAACAGAATTAAGGAGCAAGCTTGCTCACTTAAAGGACGCGTATTTTAGCTGGATACCCGCCCAGATCCAAGTATAGTTTTCATGTTTGTGATCTCAAATCAAACTCAGACGAGTTTAATAGCTTGATAGTTATATACTCTCGCACTATAGCGGCGAGTTACGGTACAATTAAAATAGATTAACGTATTAACAAAATGATGATAAACATGACTCAAAATAATGTGATAGTGGTTGGCGGCGGCATGGTTGGTGCGGCAATGGCAATAAAGTTAGCACAACAGGGAAAGTCAGTGCGCGTTATCGAAAAACACCTAATCGATCCGTCTCATGTTTTGAGTAATGACAACGTTGATATAAGAGTATCAGCTATTAATCGTTTTTCTGAAAAGTTACTTGATAGTTTAGGGGCTATGCCCATTTTAAGAAAAGGCCGGATTGCGCCATACCAACAGTTAGAAGCTTTTGAACGCGGCGACGATAAATTGTTATTTGATTGCGCCGACATTAATACCACGCATTTGGGTCACTTAATCGAAAACAGTTTAATACAAGCCAGTTTATGGATGCAGTTTGAGCAATACGATATTGAAGTCATCGAGCAAAAAGAGGTTGTTAGTAAAATTGAACAAAATGCCGATTCGATTACCTTGGTATATGGCGAGCAACGTTATACCGCCAGCTTAGTGGTTGCAGCCGATGGCGGACAATCACAATTACGAACTAAAGCAAATATTGGTGTAACCGGTTGGCAGTACCAGCAGCAATGTATGGGCGTACTTATTAAATTGGACGCACCTCAACAAATAAAGACATGGCAGCAATTTACGCCATCAGGCCCGTTGGCTTTTTTACCTATGCAAGCACCTTACGCTAATTTAATTTGGTACGACGATGCCAACACATTAAACACATTTAAAGGATTAGATGGAGCACAATTAAAAAGTCATATTTTGGCTAAGTTCCCAGGCCTTGTAGGCGATTTTGAAGTGCAAAGTCATGCTGTGTTTCCAATTACTCGTCAACATGCTAATAATTATTCTTATGGTCGTTTGGTGTTAGTAGGCGATGCTGCGCACACTATTAATCCATTGGCTGGGCAGGGCGTTAACTTGGGTTTCCAGGACGTTGTCGCTTTAGCCACTATATTAAATGATGCAACCGACGTCGGATGCGCGTTAAAGCTGCAAGAGTACGAACGCACTCGCCGAAAAGCTAACTTATTAATGATGAGTATGATGGATGCCTGCTATTTTGGTTTTTCAAACCAAATAGCCCCACTAAAATGGGCGCGTAGCCAATTTCTAAAAATGGCTAACAATACTGGGGTGGTAAAAAACTGGGTATTAAAGTACGCAATTAGCGGTGAATTTAGCTAAGAATATGCGTTTACATTAAGATATGTATTTTACTCATTAAACCAATTTGTAATCATTTGACTATTCAGCCCTTAAAATGAGCGTTCACAAGTTATTTTAAAGCTCTTAATCCTAATTTTATTTCCCTTTTATGTATATTTGCCATACTCAAGTAATAAGAAGTCTTTAGTTTGAGGGCCTATGGAAAGTTTATTAATTGTAATCTTATTAGGTATTTTGCTTTTAGGTCTTAGCATTCAGCCAATAATAACAATATTCAAAAAGACTAAAAATATGGCATGGAGTTTACTTCTTGCTTTAGTTGTCTTATTTATTTTTGGGTATTGTTGGATATTACATTATTTTGCAAATAACACTTTAGATAACTTGGTCTTAATTAGTATCTCACTCATTTTATTAGGAGGGGGTATTTTTGTATTTCTAATAATGCGCCTTAGCTTTAAAAGTATTTTAGAAATAGAAAAGTCTGAAAATCATCAACGATTCCTAGCAGAGCATGACAGCTTAACAAGCCTCCCTAATCGCAAGTGTTTTTTTAATCTGTTGATTCAGCATATTAATAATGAGCAACCATTTAGTTTATTTTTATTTGATTTAAGTAATTTTAAACGTGTAAATGAGCTCTACGGTAATAGCTTAGGAGATGAATTGTTGTGCATATTCTCCAAAACGTTAAATCTAAATTTATTAAACATAGGTGAACTGCACCGAATTGGCGGTGATGAATTTGCGTTAATTTTAGATTCAGCAAATGAGCAAGATATTTATGATTGTATTGAAGTTATAAAGGGCTCTGTTGAAGAGCCTTTTTTCATTAGTGCGCAAAAAGTATGGTTAAAGCTAAAAGTCGGCGTTAGCTCATATCCTCAAGATGCGTTTTATGCCAATGAGTTATTTAAAAATGCAGATTTAGCTTTACTTGAAGCTAAAAGCACACAGCAATTATTTGTTAATTATTTTGAAGGATTGAGTGAAAGGGCTGATAACTTTCTTGATATGACTACAAAAATAAAAAATGCCCTTATAAACCATGAGTTTGAGCTTTATTTTCAGCCAATATTTTGCACTCGTTTTGACGAAATACATGGTGCAGAAGTATTAATTAGGTGGCCGCAGAAGGACGGTTCGTTTATTACTCCTGATCAATTTATCAAAGTGGCTGAGCGTACAGGGATGATTCTTAGTATCACTCAATGGGTTGTAATTGAAACAATAAAAAATTTACAGCGTCTAAAATCGTTAGGTTTTACTGGCACCATGCACGTAAATTTATCAACACGAGACCTTGAAAGTGAGAGTTTTGTGGAGTTTATAGAAGAGCTCCTTAAAGAGGACCCTACGTTAAGTAACTACATTGTTTTTGAAATTACAGAAGGTGCAATGATGACTGATTTGGAGGCTGCTCGAGCAATGATGTATAAACTTAACAGTCGTGGATTTGAATTTAGTGTAGATGACTTTGGTACCGGGTTTTCTTCCTTATCTTTACTGCGAGAGCTACCTATAAATCAAATTAAAATAGATCGGTCTTTCATTAATAATATGCTTACTAAAATAGCTGATTATGCAATTGTAGAATCGACGTTATTTTTAGCACATAGGCTCAATTGTAATGTGGTTGCAGAAGGTATAGAAACGAAAGAGTTACAAGAAGCACTTAAATCAATGAATTGTGAATTTCTTCAAGGCTATTATTTTAGCAAGCCACTACCTTTAGAGCGCTTTATAGAGAAATACTTAAACAAAGACGCTAAAGCGTAATGTAGTTATAGCAATGCGCCATAAAATTTATGAGACTAAACTTGATGTTAGTAGTATTGAGATTTTTAATAAAACGACTAAGTAACTCAATTTTCACTATGAATCAGCAGTGTTTTTATTTACAGAATTAAATTATTAAACGTATTATTTTTTCAATCAGCTTCAGTACATTTATATCACGAGATGTTTAGCGACTGGTCTTAAAATATTGAATTAGTTGTATAGATTTTATAGAAGATGATCTATTGGATAATAGAATTTATTTTAGATAGTACAAAGTAGAACTGTTAGAAAATTGGCTGGGATACCAGGATTTGAACCTGGGAATGCCAGGATCAAAACCTGGTGCCTTACCGCTTGGCGATATCCCAACTTTAAATTTGGATGAGTTTTAGTTCTAATTAAGAACGTGGTGCGGAAGGAGAGACTTGAACTCTCACATCCTAAGATACTGGAACCTAAATCCAGCGCGTCTACCAATTCCGCCACTCCCGCAGTTCTATTCTTTAGCAACATTCTTTGGTAGAAGAAGTTGGCTGGGATACCAGGATTTGAACCTGGGAATGCCAGGATCAAAACCTGGTGCCTTACCGCTTGGCGATATCCCAACAAAGAAATATTTGATTTTTTTAGTTCTAATCAAGAACGTGGTGCGGAAGGAGAGACTTGAACTCTCACATCCTAAGATACTGGAACCTAAATCCAGCGCGTCTACCAATTCCGCCACTCCCGCATATAGTTTTATGTTTATACTCATAACAGAGTTATTCTTTAACAACACTCTTTGGTAGAAGAAGTTGGCTGGGATACCAGGATTTGAACCTGGGAATGCCAGGATCAAAACCTGGTGCCTTACCGCTTGGCGATATCCCAACAAAGAATTAGCTGATAATTTTAGTTCTAATCAAGAACATGGTGCGGAAGGAGAGACTTGAACTCTCACATCCTAAGATACTGGAACCTAAATCCAGCGCGTCTACCAATTCCGCCACTCCCGCATTTTTAACTTTGAATAATCAAAGAAAGGTAGTTATTTTAAACTCTTCATTGAGTTGCAATTTAACTCTTGCAGAGCCAATTCTTAAAAAGAAATGGTGGCTAAGACGGGATTTGAACCTGTGACCCCATCATTATGAGTGATGTGCTCTAACCAGCTGAGCTACTTAGCCATTGTTGGCTGGGATACCAGGATTTGAACCTGGGAATGCCAGGATCAAAACCTGGTGCCTTACCGCTTGGCGATATCCCAACAATAAACAACTGATAGTTTTAATTCTTATCAAGAATAATGGTGCGGAAGGAGAGACTTGAACTCTCACATCCTAAGATACTGGAACCTAAATCCAGCGCGTCTACCAATTCCGCCACTCCCGCATCGAGCATACAGGTAATACTGTTTTGGAACCTAAATCCAGCGTCTAATTCAAGACAACTGCCAATTCCGCAACTACCGCACACAAGGTGGTTATTTTAAACTCTTCATTGAGCAACAAAAAATAAATGGTGGCTAAGACGGGATTTGAACCTGTGACCCCATCATTATGAGTGATGTGCTCTAACCAGCTGAGCTACTTAGCCATCTTTTTTGTTAGCACTTCATCGCTGAGTGCGGGGCGTATTATGCTGACATGACCCAAATTCGTCAACACCTTTTTTGCAAAAAAACGCTTAACTGTGTCTGTTTGCAGGAAAATTAAGCTAACAGGCTAAATTTTAATAAAAACGCCGTTTTTTTAACACCGATTAAAGAGGAAGTATAACAGGTTACGCTTTTTTAAAATTAACTTAGTGCTATTTATCCCCTAAAAGCTGACAGCGTATATACGTTTAAAAACAAAAAAGGCTCGTAAAAACGAGCCTTTAAAATTTATTTCCCTAAATAGAGGGAATAAATACTTATACGTTAAACAGGAAGTTCATTACATCGCCATCTTTAACAATGTACTCTTTACCTTCTTGGCGCATTTTACCCGCTTCTTTTGCACCACTTTCACCTTTACAGTTAATGTAGTCGTCATAAGCAATTGTTTGTGCACGGATAAATCCACGTTCAAAATCGGTATGAATTTTACCAGCAGCTTGTGGCGCTGTTGCACCTACAGGAATTGTCCAAGCTCGCACTTCTTTTACGCCTGCGGTAAAGTAAGTTTGTAGCTTGAGTAACTCGTAGCCGCCTCGAATTACAAGGTTAAGGCCTGGCTCTTCTAAGCCAAGGTCAGCCATAAATTCGAGTTTGTCTTCATCATCAAGTTCAGATAACTCAGATTCGATTGCTGCGCACACAGGGACCACCACAGCGCCTTCTGATTCAGCTATAGCGCGAACACGGTCAAGTAGTGGGTTATTCTCAAAACCATCCTCTGCTACGTTTGCAATATACATAGTTGGTTTGATAGTTAAGAAGTTGATAGAGCTGATAGCTGCTTTTTCTTCTTTAGTTAATTCTAACGATCGAAGTGTAAGGCCTTCATCAAGGTGTACTTTTACTTTTTCAAGCGCCGCATTTTGTTCTTTTGCGTCTTTATCGCCGCCTTTCGCTTTTTTAGCATTACGGAACATGGCTTTCTCAGCGCTGTCCATATCGGCAAGTACTAACTCAGTATTGATCACGTCAATATCGTCAGCAGGGTCAATTGTACCGGCTACGTGTATTACGTTTTCGTCTTCAAAACAACGAACTACATGGCCAATTGCATCCGTTTCACGAATATTTGCTAAGAACTGGTTACCAAGACCTTCACCTTTTGATGCGCCTTTTACAAGGCCAGCAATATCAACAAATTCCATACTAGTAGTAAGAATACGTTGTGGATTTACAATTTTAGCAAGCTCGTCTAAGCGAGGATCTGGCACAGGTACCACACCTGTATTAGGCTCAATGGTACAAAAAGGAAAGTTAGCGGCTTCAATACCCGCTTTAGTTAGTGCATTGAAAAGCGTTGATTTACCAACATTAGGCAAGCCAACGATGCCACATTTAAAACCCATAGTAAGATACCTTGTTTAGAATTCGTTTAAACTGTGCACTTGCACTCAAGTTTACTAGGGTTTAAACGAATGAAGTCTGTTTTGTGCTTTTAGCACGCCGTCTTTTGCAAGTATTTCCATACAACGAACTGCTTCATCTACAGCAGCATCCATTTTTTCTTGGTCAACTTTCGGCGCTTTCCCAAGCACCCAGCCGGTAACTATTTCACGATGTCCTGGATGACCTATGCCAACACGTAAACGCATAAAATCTTTTTGGTTTGCCATTTTTGCCATAATGTCTTTTAGGCCATTATGACCACCGTGTCCACCCCCTTTTTTTAACTTGGCGACACCGGGATCTAAATCCATCTCATCATGTGCGACTAAGATATTTTCAACAGGGATTTTGAAAAAATTGGCTAAACTACTGACCGCTTTACCACTTAAATTCATGTAAGTAGTGGGAATCAATAATTTGAATTCTTGGCCTTGGATTATCACTTTGCCAGTAAGGCCGTGATATTTAGGATCGTGTTTTAGCGTACAGTTGTAGCGTGCTGCGAGTTGCTCGATGAACCAAGCACCTGCATTGTGGCGTGTATTTGCGTATTCGGGGCCTGGATTAGCCAGGCCCACAAGCATTTGAATAGAATTCAAGGTGCGAGACCTTAAATATTATTCTGCAGCGTCTGAAGCTTCTTCGTCTTCAGCTGGAGCTGCTTTGTTTGCTTTGATTGTAACTACTGAAAGGTCATGGCCTTCGCCTTTACCTAATTCAACAGACGCAACGCCTGCAGGTAGTTGTAAATCAGAGATATGGATTGAATCACCAGCTACTAACTCAGAAACATTTACTTCAATGAATTCTGGTAATGCTTTTGGAAGACAAGAAATTTCAACATCAGTTAACTGGTGAACAACAGTTGCGCCAGCTTTAGTTACGATTTCTTCACCGATGAAGTGAAGAGGAACTTTAGTTGTTAATTTATGAGTTGCGTCTACACGTTGGAAATCAAGGTGAGTAAGCTTAGGCTTGAATGGGTGACGTTGAATATCTTTTAAGATAGCTTCAACTTTCTCGCCGCCTACATTAAGTGTAAGAATATGAGTGTAAAAACCTTCGTCTTCTTGTGCTTTGATCATATCTTTATGAGCAAAAGTAAGAGATAAAGCTTCTTTGTCAGCTCCGTAAAGGATTGCAGGAACTTTGTCTTCGCGACGTAGGCGGCGGCTCGCACCAGTACCAGTTTCTACGCGAAGTTCAGCGTCATATGTATAAGTTGTGTTAGACATGATGTCTCCAATTATTTAAAAGTTTAGGGCCTTTGCGACCAAGGTCCCTAGCCAAAAGGCGCGCTATCATACCACTGTGATTCAGTAAAATATACATAGCATACAAAAAAAGCGCCAAAAGGCGCTTTTGTTTTCAGCAAATACCTGAGATTAGTGCTCAAACATCGCTGAAATAGATTCTTCGTTGCTAATGCGACGAATAGTTTCTGCTAACATATCAGCAAGCGTTAGCACTTTTACTTTATCAAGCGCTTTAAGTTCATCAGATAATGGAATTGAGTCGGTTACAATAACTTCGTCAATAACAGAATCACGTAAATTTTCAGCTGCTTTACCTGATAAAATAGGGTGAGTTGCATAAGCAAATACGCGTTTAGCACCATGTTCTTTAAGTGCTTCAGCTGCTTTACATAAAGTACCACCAGTATCAATCATGTCATCAACAATGATACAGTCACGGCCTTCTACATCACCAATAATATGCATTACCTGAGAAACATTTGCTTGTGGGCGGCGTTTATCAATAATAGCCAAATCAGTATCGTCTAATAGTTTTGCAATTGCACGTGCGCGCACTACACCACCAATATCTGGAGAAACAATAACAACATCATCAAAATGACGCTCTTTCATATCTTCTAGTAATACAGGGCTACCAAATACATTATCTACTGGTACATCAAAGAAGCCTTGAATTTGCTCTGCGTGTAAATCAACCGTAAGTACACGGTCTACACCTACACTCGATAAGAAATCGGCAACAACTTTAGCAGTGATTGGTACGCGGGCAGAACGTACGCGACGGTCCTGGCGGGCATAACCAAAATAAGGAATGACGGCAGTAATACGACCCGCAGATGCGCGACGAAGAGCATCAACCATAACGATAAGTTCCATAAGGTTATCGTTTGTAGGGGCACAGGTTGATTGCAAGATAAAAACATCCGAGCCACGAACATTTTCATTAATTTGAACACTGATCTCACCGTCGCTAAAACGGCCAACAACAGCATCGCCTAATTCAATATATAAACGTTTTGCAACTTTTTGAGCTAACTCAGGTGTTGCGTTACCAGCGAAGAGCTTCATGTCAGGCACGGTAGGGTTCCTCAGGCACTGAAATTTTGGACTAACGAGCAATGATAAAAATCATTACGAGTTAACTTATGATTACTTTTACGTTACTTCATTGATCGAAAATGGCGGTTAACTCCGTATGAGCAGGGGAAATATTAGCATTTGACGCTACAAATCCCTGCCAAGTATGGGGGAGGTTAGCAAGTACATGGCTAGCTTGAGCTTGTGTATCAAACTCTACAAAACAACATGAACCTGTTCCGGTCATCTTCGACGGAGCGTATTTTAGCAACCACTGGAGGGTTTTTTCAACCTCGGGGCATAGCTTTTTAACTAAAGGCTCACAATCGTTGTGCAAAGTTTGCTGTTTCCAATCACCTGAGATTTTTGGTGTATCGCGTTTTAAGTCGGGGTGAGTGAATATTTTAGCGGTGCTTACATGCTGGTTTGGGTGCACAACACAGTACCATTTTTGCGCAAGTTCAACACGGTGTAGTTTTTCCCCAATGCCTTGCGCAATGGCGCTTTCACCACGTATAAATACAGGCACATCAGCCCCTAATTGTAACCCTAAATTAGCAAGTTTATTAATGTCATAATTAATATTCCACAATTTATTGAGCGCTAATAGTGTTGTTGCCGCATCAGACGACCCCCCTCCAACACCTCCTCCCATAGGCAGTCGTTTTATCAAATTTATTTTTACACCGTGCTTTGTTTTAGCATCAGTTTGTAACATTAAAGCAGCTTTATAGATGAGATTATCTTCAAGGGGTATGTCTTTAGTATCACCAGTGATTAAAATTGATGATTCATCTGTTAACTCAAAAGAGAGCTCATCGCCGAAGTTTAAGAAGGTAAATAAGGTTTCTAATTCGTGATAACCGTCATCTCGGCGCGCATTAATATGTAAAAATAAATTGAGTTTTGCAGGTGCAATAAGTGAAAAAAAGGTTTTGCTATTCATAGTTAATTAAATTGCCAGTCATATAGTTGAATCTTAATTTTAATTTTTTGGTGTTTGAGCGTCAGTTTTGTAGGCAACCAATAACCAGCTGTTTGTATATAATCTGCATAGTTTATTTGCCATTGTTTACTTTCATTATCTAACCAAAGTACTTGTTTCGAACGGCCAAGTTCATCAACTTGTAACGTTTGTGAATCAATAGTGCCTTTAAGCCAGTCATCAGCATTACTAACAGGTAAAGCAAAGCCAGTTAAGCGCTTAAGCAGCGCAGATGCATTGGTATCTACATAAACTTTATCGTCAAATTCAAGCTCAGCAACATTGCGCGACTGTTTTAGTTGTAGAATGCGTGTGCCAATAAATGAAGTCAGTACTAAATTATTGTTATTTTCTTGTTGCTGCCAATTTAAGTTTGCAGATTGGCGCTCATCGGGACTAATAAAAGCAAGTTTCCCCTCTACATGCCAAGTTTTTTGATTGGCGAGTTGACCTTTCCAGTTGTCGTAAATTGCTGTTTTATTTGGTAATTGTTGCGCGCAGCCACTTAAAAACATAAAAGTTATAGCTAATATTAAATAATGTCTAATCAAATGTTGTTCCTTACTTTCCATATTCCGCTGATTTTTGGTAAAATTGCCGCCTTTAAAGTAGGGCTCAGCAATATTTGGCAAACATGACCATAATAGCACTAGGTATAAATCACAAAACTGCTTCCGTAGAACTGCGTGAAAAAGTGGCTTTTTCGCCTGAGCAAATGTCAGAGGCGTTGCAGCAATTAAGTGGCCATGCCGACTTTAATGAAGCTGTGATCGTGTCTACCTGTAACCGAACAGAAATCTATTGTAGCCTTGCTCAGCAAAATTCCCAAACACTGTTAGCATGGCTTGCCAGTTTCCATGGTTTAGATGAACAGGAACTGAGTAATAACATTTATTGCCATGAGGGCAATCAAGCAATTAACCATTTAATGCGCGTTGCCTGCGGTTTAGATTCGCTCGTGTTAGGTGAACCGCAAATATTAGGGCAAATTAAACAAGCCTATAATAGTGCTAAAACGCATGATGCAGTGGGTGTTACATTCGATCGTTTGTTTCAAAAGACATTTTCTGTTGCGAAAGAGGTCCGAACTGAAACTAATATAGGTGCTAGTGCAGTTTCGGTGGCGTTTGCGGCTGTTAATTTAGCTAAGCATATTTATGGCAAGCTTGATAAAACCAATGTGTTATTAATAGGTGCAGGCGAAACAATAGAGCTTGTTGCTAAGCATTTGTATCAAAATGAGCCACAAAATATAACAGTAGCCAATAGAACTATTGAACGAGCACGAAACCTCGCTGATGAAGTGTCTGCAGATGTCATTGCATTAGCGCAGTTGCCAGAGCGTTTGCATAACGCAGATATTATAATAAGCTCAACGGCCAGTACACTGCCTATTATTGGTAAAGGTGTTGTGGAGCAAGCACTAAAGCAGCGTCGTAACAAACCGATGTTGTTTATTGATATTGCGGTACCGCGCGACATTGAAAGCCAAGTAGGTGAGCTAGATGCAGCTTATCTATACTCGGTTGACGACTTACAAACTATTGTAAGTGAAAATATGGCAGCGCGAGAACAAGCTGCGCAGCAGGCACAGATAATTATTGCTGAGCGCACTAAAGAGTTTTGTATGTGGATGCGTTCACTCGATTCTGTGGGGTTAATTCGTCACTATCGAAACGATGTTCAAACAATTAAGTCTGAATTAGTAGAAAAAGCAGTTAGCCAGCTTTCTAGTGGTAAAGACGCAGAAAAAGTAATTTTAGAATTGGCCAATAAGTTAACCAACCGCTTGATGCACGCGCCTACCCGTGCAATTCAAGATGCGGCTAAAAAAGGTGAAGTGGCTCAATTAAATCAGTTGAAAAAAATGTTAGGTATTGATCAGGAATAACTGTTAAATGAAAGAGTCTGTTTATAATAAATTAGAAACGCTAGTAGAGCGCTACGAAGAAGTACAAGCACTGTTGAGCGACCCATCGGTTATTAGCGATCAAAATCGCTTTCGTGGCCTTTCAAAAGAATACTCTGAGCTTGAAGAAATAGTTAAAACCTTTTTATCGTTTCAACAAACAAAAGAAGATTTAGCAAGCGCTGAAGAGATGCTCAAAGACTCAGACCCTGATATGCGTGAAATGGCACAGGAAGAGTATAAAGAAGCTAAAGCACAAATATTAAGCCTTGAAGATGAAATTCAGGTATTAATGCTTCCTAAAGATCCAAAAGATAATAACAATGTATTTTTAGAAGTCCGCGCAGGTACCGGGGGTGATGAAGCCGCTATTTTCGCTGGCGATTTATTCAGAATGTACAGCCGTTTTGCCGAAACACAAAAGTGGAAATTAGAAGTAGTAACTACCAATGAAGGTGAACACGGTGGTTACAAAGAAGTCATTGCTAACATTAGCGGTGAAGGCGTATACGGTAAGCTTAAATTTGAGTCGGGCGTACACCGTGTACAACGTGTACCAGAGACTGAATCGCAAGGTCGTGTTCATACATCGGCGTGCACCGTAGCGGTAATGGCAGAAATTCCAGAAGCTGAAGCAATTGAAATTAACACCGCCGACATAAAAGTAGATACTTTTAGAGCATCGGGGGCAGGTGGCCAGCACGTAAATAAAACTGACTCAGCAATTCGTATTACGCATTTACCTACTGGTGTGGTTGTTGAGTGTCAAGATGAGCGTTCGCAACATAAAAACCGTGCTAAAGCGATGTCAGTACTTGCAGCGCGTTTGCAGCAAGCTGAAGATGAGAAGCGTCATGCAGCAGAAGCCTCTGAGCGTCGCAACTTAGTCGGGAGTGGCGACCGCTCTGAACGTATTCGTACATATAACTATCCGCAGGGACGTATAACCGATCACCGTATTAACTTAACGCTGTACCGCTTAAATGAAGTCGTAGCGGGTGATTTAGGTGCCATTGTAGACCCATTAATGCAAGAGCATCAGGCTGACTTACTTGCCGCAATGGGCGATGAGTGATAGTGAATCAAACTCTCGAACAAGCTGTTGCTGCTGGCGCTAATTTATTAGCGCAAAGCAGCGAAAGTGCAAAATTAGACGCACAAGTATTACTTCTCCATGTTCTTGATAAACCACGTAGTTATCTTTTTACTTGGCCTGAAAGGCTGCTCACTGAACAGCAACAACACACTTTTGACATTCTTTGCGCTAGGCGATTGAACGGCGAGCCTGTAGCGCATATTACAGGGAAACGTGAGTTTTGGAGTTTAACCTTAGAAGTGAATGCAACAACGTTAATTCCGCGTCCAGACACTGAAACCTTAGTTGAAGTAGCGCTGGAACTAGGGATCCCAGAGCAGGCCAAAGTACTTGATTTAGGCACGGGTACGGGCGCCATTGCATTGGCATTGGGCAGTGAAATGCCTTGTTGGGACATTACAGCGGTAGATAGAGTAAGTGATGCTGTAACGCTTGCAACTCGTAATCAACAGCGTCTAGAAATTAGTAATGTGTGTATTAAACAAAGCAATTGGTTTAGCTCACTTAATAATGAATATTTTGATCTTATAGTTACCAACCCACCGTACATAGAAAGTAGTGACAAGCATTTGGCTCAAGGCGATGTGCGGTTTGAACCTTTATCTGCCTTAGTTGCTGAAGATTCAGGAATGTCTGATATTAAACAAATAATTACACAATCACGTGACTATTTGCTATCTAGTGGCTATCTTCTAATAGAGCACGGTTATGACCAAGGTTTTGCTGTTCGTGAATTTTTTAAAGCGATGGACTTTGTTAATATTAAAACGATAAAAGATCTTGGTGAAAATGACCGTGTAACGCTCGCACAGTGGCCATAATAAGCTTAATTATTACTGCACTCGTGTGTTAAATGTGTCATGTAGGAATTACAACTATGATGGGTGACTTTTTATTTTCAGATGAGCCAGAAGTACCGGTAGATAATACTGAGTTGGGCACCTGGAAAGTATTAATCGTTGATGACGAACCTGAAGTTCATGCAGTTACAAAATTAGCATTGAGTGATTTTGAGTTCCAAAATAAACGTCTAGAATTTATAAGCGCCTATTCAGGCGCAGAAGCTAAAAAACTAATCGATGAGCATAAGGATGCTGCAATCGTACTACTTGATGTTGTTATGGAGACAGACGATGCAGGCCTTCAAGTAGTTAAATACATTCGTGAAACCGTAAAAAATAACCATATCCGCATTATTTTACGTACCGGCCAACCTGGTCAGGCACCAGAGCGCCAAGTTATAGTTAATTTTGATGTTAACGACTACAAATCAAAAACAGAACTCACTGCACAAAAATTATTTACAGTTATCATGTCGAGCCTTCGTTCGTACCGCGATATTATTTCAATAGAACAATCTCGTGTTGGCCTTGAGAAAATAATAACTGCATCACGCAATATTTTTTCTGCACATTCAATAGAGCATTTTATAGAAGGAGTAATGCAGCAACTTACATCATTGCTTGGTATTTCAGATCAGGCTATGTACGCGACCACGCTTGTTGCACAAAACCCAGCATATCAGAACAAAAAAATGATTATTTGTTCAGGTACCGGTGAGTTTGAAAAAAGTGAAGGTAAAGACCTTGAAGAGGTGCTACACGCGGAGCAACTAAGCGCATGCCAAGAAGCGTTAAATAATCAGTCTATTATCTACAAAGATAATTACCTATTTGCTTATTGCAGCAGTGAATACAACCACAATTCAATGCTTTTTATCACAGGCATTCCAAATCCACTAACCGATACACAACGCAACCTTGTTGAAATTTTTGCTCAAAATGTACAATTAGCCTTTGAAAATGTTCAGTTACAATCAGAAATTGAGGCCACGCAACAAGAGCTTGTTTACAGATTAAGTGAAGCGGTTGAACAACGCTCTACTGAAACAGGTAATCATGTTAAACGTGTTGCACATATTTGCCATGCTTTGGCGCTTGGTTATGGTTTATCTAAACAGCAAGCTGATTTGATTAGATTAGCTGCGCCTTTGCATGATGTAGGCAAAGTAGGTATCCCCGATTCGGTATTAAATAAGCCCGCAAGGCTTGATCCACCAGAGTGGGAAGTAATGAAAACCCACACTGATAAAGGGTATGGCATTTTAAAAGGATCAGCTCATGAAATTGTCAGTGCAGGAGCCACTATAGCCAAGGAGCATCACGAAAAGTGGGACGGTTCTGGTTACCCTGAGGGTTTAGAAGGGGATAAAATTAATATATTCGGCCGTATTGTGGCATTAGCTGATGTATATGATGCGTTAAGGCATAAACGCTGCTATAAAGATTCATGGACGCTCGAGCGTGTTGTGGAAGAAATAAACGCACAAAAAGGTACGCATTTTGAACCAAAGTTAGTTGATGTTTTTAACGCAAACCTTGATGAACTTGAAACAATTATAAAACGTTACCCAGATTAATTTCATAAAAATAGAAGAACAGAGGCATATGGATTATTTAGCAGTAAAGCACTCACACATGGCAATAGCAGCATTGAGTGTATTTTTATTTTATATTCGATCTTTCTCACGGATGGGCAGTGGCAAAATTGCTCGCAATAAAGTTGTATTTATTGGTAGTCATAGCATTGATACATTACTTTTAATTTCTGCATTTATACTCATGTATATGGGGAAGATAAACCCGTTTGAGCAACACTGGTTATTAGAAAAAATTATATTAGTGGTTGCTTATATTACTATTGGAATTATAAGCGCTAAGCAAACTGATTTTTTGGCTAAAATATCATACCTTATTGTAAATACGTTTGTTATTTTAGCTATTGGTTATTTGGCAACAGCCAAGTCAGCAATACTACTTTAAGCCTTAAATAAATTTACCGAGCTTTAGCATCTCTAAAGCTCGAATATTCCCTCCATGCATTTGATCAAGTACATTTCGTTATTGGAATATATTGGCAAAATTAGGTAAACTACGCGTTCGTTTTCTAGAAATGTTGCAGTATTGATGACCACTTTTGGGTTTGATGAACACGATGACGCTTATATTGATGATGCTTACGATGACTTTACCCCTACGGCAATCTATCGTTGCATTAAGGCTGAATCGAAATGGGATCCACAACTAGACTTAACAGACGCTTTT
This sequence comes from Pseudoalteromonas sp. PSi26, assembly GCF_054960575.1. NCBI lineage: Bacteria > Pseudomonadati > Pseudomonadota > Gammaproteobacteria > Alteromonadales > Pseudoalteromonadaceae > Pseudoalteromonas > Pseudoalteromonas sp. PSi26. Next base: position 87,203 of record NZ_JBHNYT010000012.1, read on the forward strand.
GATGTTCTTGCTGATTTTGAAAAACAAATTAATGCATTATGTATTGTTGTACCCGACTCTCATGAACGCTTAGATAAGTTACTAGACACCTTTTACAGTACATGGCTTTTTAGCGCTTCGAGTTTAAAAGTACCTGAGCATAAATTAAATAGCCTAAGCTACACCCTAACTATGCGTAGCGGCTCGCCAACCACACTGGCAATTTTACTTTGTCATTTTTTACAACAGGCTAACCTCGATGCCAGTATGAGCCTAAATCAAGGCGATATAGGTGTTCATATTGCTATGAGCGATGAAGAAGGCTATTTGGTTGAGCCAAGTAGCGGTCAGCAAAGTTGGTATATTATTCCTGAAAATGCTGATGAAGCTGAAGGGCAAGAACAAGAGCCCTTAGAACTTATTTTTGACGATGAAGTTTATAAGCTTTTCTTAGCGCAGCAAAAGTGGTCTTTCATTAGTGAAAATAAATTTGGCCACGCATTAACATGCGTTGAAATGTTAATGGAACTAATTGGCGACGACCCCTACGAAAGGCGTGACAGAGGGTATTTATTAAATCAGCTCGATTGCCCTAAAATGGCCCGAGATGATCTACAATTTTTTGTAGATGAATGCCCAGATGATCCAGCAATAGAAATCATCCAGCACCAAATTGAAGAATTAGAAGATAATAATAAAACTCACCATTAATATTAGGGAATATCATGGTCGAAACACAAAGCGCATTAATCACCAATGATGCAGTTGTGCTTGGTTTACTTGCGGTTATTTTGGGGTTTATATTTAAAACCTCAAACAGCGAGCGCCCAGCATTAAAAACGTTCTATAAATATGTACCGGCTCTATTACTTTGCTACTTTTTACCTTCTTTGCTGAATACGTTTGGTATTGTCGATGGTAATAAATCGAATGTTTATTACGTTGCTTCACGCTATTTATTACCTGCCTGTTTAATACTTTTAACTATTAGCATTGATTTAAAAGCGATTTTAAACTTAGGCCCTAAAGCATTAATTATGTTTTTAGTCGGAACGCTCGGTATTGTTATCGGCGGACCTCTGGCTATTTTAGTTGTGAGCGCGGTAGACCCTACAATTGTAGGCGGGCATGGGCCAGATGCCGTATGGCGCGGCATGACCACCGTAGCTGGAAGCTGGATTGGAGGTGGTGCAAACCAAGCCTCAATGAAAGAAATGTTTGAGGTAGGCGGCGATATTTTTTCAGTGATGGTCACCGTTGATGTCATAGTGGCTAATATTTGGATGGCAGTTTTGTTACTAATGGCAGCTAACCATAAGAAAATTGATGCTGCTACAGGAGCAGACACCAGCGCCATTGAAGATTTAAAGCAGCGTGTTGAAAAATACCATGCAGAGCATGCGCGCATGCCAACGCTGAATGACTACATGACATTGCTTGCTATTGCATTTGGTATTACTGGTTTAGCCCATTTTTGCGCAGACTTTTTAGGGCCGTTTTTCGCTAATAATTATGCGTGGGCAAAAGAGTACAGCTTAACCAGTAAGTTTTTCTGGTTAATTGTCATTTCAACTACTATTGGTATTAGTTTGTCTTTTACTAAAGTAAGACAGATTGAAGCATTTGGTGCATCTAAAGTAGCCTCAAGCTTTTTATACATTTTAGTTGCCTCAATTGGCTTACATATGAATGTAACCGCTATTTTTGATAACCCGGGCTTGTTTTTAGTGGGCGCTGTTTGGATGCTAGTACATGCTGGTTTAATGTTGCTTGTTGCAAAATTAATTAAAGCACCACTTTTTTATATGGCAGTAGGCTCGCAAGCTAATGTCGGAGGTGCAGCGTCTGCGCCTGTTGTTGCGTCAGCATTTCATCCTTCGCTTGCCCCTGTCGGTGTTTTACTGGCTGTATTAGGTTATGGAGTGGGTACATACATGGCTTATATTTGTGGATTAATGTTACAAGCAGTTGCACCTTAAGGAATTAAAATGAAAGATCAAATTATCAAAATTAATGATATTGAATTAGCAAACAACAAACCGTTTGTTTTATTTGGTGGTATGAACGTTTTAGAGTCGCGCGACTTAGCCATGCGAATTGCTGAGCATTATGTAGAAGTGACAACTAAGCTAAACATACCATATGTGTTTAAAGCATCATTTGATAAAGCTAATCGTTCTTCAATCAACTCGTACCGTGGTCCGGGAATGGAAGAAGGGTTAAAAATATTTGAAGAAATTAAAAACACCTTCAACATTCCTCTTATCACTGATGTTCACGAACCGCATCAAGCCGCGCCGGTTGCTGAAGTGGTTGATGTTATTCAGTTGCCTGCTTTTTTAGCCCGTCAAACAGACTTAGTTATTGCTATGGCAAAAACAGGTGCGATTATAAATGTTAAAAAGCCGCAATTTTTAGCACCGCATGAAATGCGCCACATCATTACTAAATTTAATGAGGCTGGTAATAATAATATTGCACTTTGTGAGCGTGGTTCTAGCTTTGGTTATAATAACCTGGTTGTTGATATGTTAGGTATGGATGACATGAAAGCAATGGCACCAGTGATTTTTGATGCAACGCATGCGCTGCAACGCCCAGGTGGTCGTGCAGATTCAGCTGATGGGCGTCGAGCTCAAGCGGCAGAGTTAGCCAGAAGTGGAATGGCTTTGGGGATCGCTGGTTTATTTATAGAAGCACATCCAAACCCGAATGAAGCAAAGTGTGATGGACCATGTGCATTAGCCCTTAGTAAATTAGAAGGCTACCTATCGCAAATGAAAGCGGTAGATGATTTGGTTAAGAGTTTTGCGCCGTTAGATACCAGCGCTAGCGACTTATAAAAAGAGACCGCATAATAAAAAGCGACATTAGTCGCTTTTTTTACACCTTAAATATACTCTTTCTCGTCATGGGTATATAATTCATGCATAAGAAAAACTAATTCAAAGCTTGGTTATTATGTCAAGACGAGTCCCCCCATTAAACGCACTCAAAGCATTTGAAGCTGCAGCACGGCATTTAAGCTTTACAAAAGCCGCAGAAGAGCTTTATGTAACGCAAGCAGCTGTCAGTCATCAAATAAAAACACTCGAAGAACATTTAGGTTTAAAGCTATTTTTACGAAAAAATCGTTCGTTATTATTAACGGAAGAAGGCCAAGGCTATTTTTTAGATATTAAAGAAATTTTTACGCAATTGATTGATGCCACTGAAAAGTTACTTGCGCGAGGGGCTAAAGGCTCATTAACGGTAAGTTTAACCCCTAGCTTTGCTATTCAATGGTTAGTGCCTCGTTTAAGTTTATTTAATGAATTACACCCTGAAATTGACGTAAGAATAAAAGCACAAGACCAAGACGAAAATTCGTTAAGCGACGATGTTGATATTGCTATTTACTATGGGCGCGGCCACTGGAATGGGGTGCAAGCTTATAAGCTACATACAGAGTATTTAGTGCCATTGTGTAGCCCGATGTTATTGAGTGGTCCTAAACCACTTGATCAACCTAGTGATTTAGCACAGCACACCTTATTGCATGACACGACTCGTAAAAATTGGAAAACGTGGATGAAAACTGCAGGTGTACGTAATGTACAAGTAAATCAAGGGCCTATATTTAGCCACTCTTCTATGGTGCTGCAAGCTGCCGTTCATGGTCAAGGCGTTGCAATTGGGAATAGTGTGTTAGCTAAACCAGATATTGATGCAGGGCGATTAGTTATCCCATTTAGCCACAGTCTAGAAAGTAAAAACGCTTATTATTTGGTGCTTCGTGAATCACAAACTGAACTGGGGAAAATAGTGTCATTTAAAGAATGGATGCTAAGTTTGGTTGAACAAGAGCAAGAGTATTAATCATGATTGAATGGTTTAAAAGTCAAAGCCAACCCACAATTGCACAGTTTATTTTTGCTCATGGTGCTGGTGCTGGCAGTGATTCTGATTTTATGCAGCACGTGGCTGCACTGATCAGTGATCAGGGTGTTGATGTTGGTCTATTTGATTTTGAATATATGCAAGTTGCAAAGCAAACTGGCAAGCGACGCCCACCAGAGCGTGCTCCCAAGTTGCTTGCATACTACGAGCAAGTATTAACGCATGCTCAACCTAAATTACCATTGTTTATTGGCGGTAAATCAATGGGCGGGCGAATGGCGTCAATGCTTGCATGCACAACTAAGCAGCCGATTAAAGGCGTTATTGCATTTGGTTACCCATTTCATCCACCAGGTAAACCAGACAAGCTTCGTACAGAGCACTTTGCTGATATTCCTTGTCCTTTTTTAGTGTTGCAAGGTGAGCGAGATACATTTGGTACGCGTGAAGAAATAAAAACGCTGGCAATGCCAAAACAGCCCGACTATGTATGGCTGGCTGATGGTGACCACTCATTAAAACCACGTAAAAAAAGTGGCATTACTGAATTAGAAAACCGCCAAATAGCAGCTTCTAGTACAGTGCAATTTATAAACAAAATGTTGGATAAATAATGACAAAACTATTTTTAATAGCAGGCAGTTTATTTTGTATGCTTTCGGTTATGTTGGGGGCTTTTGCCGCTCACGGACTAAAAAGTCGTCTATCAGAATATTCAATAGGTGTGTTTAAAACAGCCGCAGAGTATCAAATGGTGCACGGTTTAGCATTAATTGCAGTAGCTTTACTCTTAAAATGGGGTATTAACCTAAATTGGGCTGGCCACTTTTTTATAATAGGTACACTGCTTTTTAGTGGTAGCCTATATTTATTAGCACTGACAGGAATGGAGTGGTTAGGGCCAATCACTCCTCTTGGTGGGGTGTGCTTTATTATTGGTTGGATTGTTATTTTAGTGCAAGTTGCACGATTTAAGTTTTAAAAAGTTTAAGGGTTATTATGTCTAGTGTTGTGATTTATTGTCGCAGTGGGTTTGAAAACGATGCAGCTGCTGAAATAACATTTCATGCTGCTGAGCAGGGTTTTGCAGGGTATGTAAAGGCAAAACCTAATACAGGTTACGTTATATATGAATGTTTTGAAGCGCAGCATAGCGACGAGATAATCAAAAAAATCGATTTCAAAAATATGGTGTTTGCTCGCCAGTGGTTTGCCGGCACATTATTAGAAGATATGCCTTTAGAAGACCGTGTAGGCGCAGTTGTGCAAGCAGCTAAAGATTTTCCTTTATGCGCTGAATTACGAGTAGAGACTCCTGATACAAACGAAGGTAAAGAACTGCTTACTTTTTGTAAAAAAATATCCACACCGCTTAAAAAAGCACTAGAGAAACAAAACACTGTGTTGCGTGAGCCAAAAGCAAATCGGCCTGTGATGCATGTGTTATTTTTGGAAAATAACACTGCATATGTTGGCTATTCATACAGCTATAACAATTCACCCAACTTTATGGGGATTTTACGTTTGCGTATGCCAAGCGATGGTCCTAGCCGTTCTACACTTAAACTTGATGAAGCGTTTAATGTGTTTATACCAGAGCAACAAAGAGAAACACGTGCTGCTGCCGGTATGCGATGTGTTGACCTAGGCGCATGCCCAGGTGGTTGGACATACCAGTTGGTGCGCAGAGGCATGTTTGTTAATGCAATAGACAATGGACCAATGAATGATAACCTAATGGAAACAGGCCAGGTTAAGCATTTTAGAGAGGATGGCTTTAAATATCGTCCAGAGAAAAGAAACATAACTTGGCTTGTATGTGACATGGTAGAAAAACCAACCAAAGTAACAAGCCTAATGATTGACTGGGCAGTTAATGCCTATGCAAAAGAGCTTATTTTTAATCTTAAGTTACCAATGAAAAAGCGCTTTGACAGTGTATATGAGTGCTTAGCAATGATAAAAGAAGAGCTCGCTAAGTACAGTATTAGCTACGAATTACAAGCTAAGCATTTATACCATGATAGAGAAGAGATCACGGTACATTTAAACGTGATTAAAGTCCCTCAAAGCTTATACAGCTGATTGAAGACAAAAAATGGGTCGCTAGGCCCATTTTTATATACATACTGTTGCTAAAGTAATAACTTCATTTAAGAGTTAGCTTCGGTATTTTGGTCGGTAATTATCTACCCACAAACGTGTAGCACCGCATACGGCAACAGGCATAACAATTAGGTTCACAAATGGGATGGCTGTTAATAACATAACAGCAAAACCAAACCCATAAGAAAGCCCCTGTTTAGACTTTAAGTCGTTTTTCATCTCTTTAAAATTAATTTTATGGTTATCAAACGCATAATCTTTATATTGCACCGCATACATCCAGCAAGTAAATAATACCCACAGAATTTGCCCTATTACCGGTAATACCCACAGTAATATAAAAAAGCCAATAGCACGTGGTAAGTAATAGCATAGCTTGGTCCACTCACGGGCAAGCATACGTGGTATATCTTTTATTAAGTCAGCAAAGCCATCATCGTTAATTTTTTGACCCGTTAGGTACAATTCTACTTTTTCGCTTAAAAGTGCATTAAATGGGGCTGCAATAAAGTTTGTAATCACGGTAAACACCATACTATAACTAAATAGCACGACTAATACCGCAATTGGCCACATTAACCATTCTAACCAGCTTAACCATTCGGGAAGCAGATTGTTGATATAATTAAAACTGTCACTCAGCCACCCAAATAAGAAAAATAATGAACTACCGAATAATAAAATATTAATCAAAAGCGGAATGAGCACAAAGCGCTTTAATCCTTTTTGGCTTATTAATTTAAACCCTGAAAAAAAATATTCCATACCTTGTATGATCTGCACAACAACCTCAATCAATGTTTACAACTTAAGTTAGTATAAATAGCTTAATAATTTTGAACAGCTATTTTGCGTAACAAAGTGTTTAAAGCAAGGTATACGCATTTTTTATCAGTTCCTTATTTGAAAGTACTGAGTCTAAATCATTTAAAGCTCTAATTGCGTTAAAACACCTTGCAGAGGTTGTTCATTTGTTACAATTCGGTATAGTTTCACAACATATAATTAATATAAATTTGAGATACTCAATGCAGTTAGTTGATTTAAAACCGAATGACCAGGATGTGATTAATGTTTTTGCTGATATCGACCGACTTATAAACTCTTTGTACCCAGTAGCGACCGCACAATCTCTCACGTTAGGTGAGCTTGATAAACCTAATGTTTATGCAATTGGTTTAAAAAACGACGACGGGATTGTTGCTTGTGGGGCAATTGTGATGCAATCAGGGGAACCATCTTACGCAGAAATAAGGCGCCTCTATGTAAACCCAAGTTACCGCGGGAAAGGGTTATCTCGTAGAATAATGCAAATTCTTTTGCACTACGCAGGTGAAGAAGAAATACCATTAATTAGATTGGAAACCGGCCCTAAACAAATTGAATCGATTAAATTGTATGAAAATTTAGGGTTTAAACGGTGTGGTTGTTTTGGCTCTTATCAAGATAACCCGCAAAGTGTGTTTATGGAGCTTGGCTTAAGCCAATAAAAATCAGATTTCTGAACGGCTATATTTTTTATAGGCTGACGCTGTGTTGTTTATTATTGTATAAAAAAAATTAATTAACAGTAAAAGTCGATTATTTACAACTATACTTTACGTTACTTAAGCGAATAATTTTATTCGGTACTTAATACTGTACTGTTTTTAAAAACATCTTTAAGCTAAAAACAATAATGAAAGTGTGTGGTGTCAAATGGAAACAGTTAGATTAAAAAAGTTGTTATCCCATCAGCAAGATATCTTATCTAAAATAGCGCTAGGGCTTCCCTTTGAAGACGTTTTAGATGAGATATGTTTGTCTATAGAGGAACTTATTGATGAAAAATCCGCTAAATGCTCTATTTTGTCACTAAACAAAGGACAACTACTTCATTGTGCTGCACCTAATATTGATGCTGGATATTGCCAAGCAATTAATGGCGTTCATATAGGTCCAAGTGTTGGCTCATGTGGCACTGCAGCTTATTTAGGTGAGCGCGTTATTGTTGAAAATATAGCTAAGTCACCTTTATGGGCAGACTTTAAAGAAGTCGCTTTACAGTTTGGATTACGATCGTGTTGGTCGACCCCTGTTGTTTCAACTAAATCTAGTATTTTAGGTACTTTTGCCATCTATCACGATAAACCTAAAAAGCCTTCAACTTTTGAACTTGAATTAATCGACTACTTTGTTCACTTTACCAGTATTGCGCTTGAAAAAAATTATGATTACATAAAAGCTAATCAACTAATCAATGACTTGGAAAAAAGTAATGAAAAATTTGAGGCATTTACAAAAGTGATGCCCGATTTAACCCTCATTATTAGTGAAGAAGGTGAGTATATAGATATATATGGCACCACCGACGCACTTTTATATAAATCACAATCAGACTTAATAAATAAAAAAATTAATGATGTGATGCCAGCAGAAGATGCCGCACCAATAATGGCGGTAATAGATAAAACGTTGCTTACAAATGATGTGCAAGTATTTGAATATGAGTTAGATATCGACGGTAAAATATTGGTTTTTGAAGGTCGTACATCGCCCATTAAAGATTACCAATCAGATAACCCATCTCAGCGTTACATTGTTTGGGTTGCCCGCGATATAACCACAAGGAAAAAAGCAGAAAAAGAAGTAGAAAGACTAGCCTTCTACGACCCATTAACCGGTTTACCAAATAGGCGAATGCTAAACGACAAATTATCAGCCTATGTTGAGAATATAAAGCAAAGCGATGTGACTGGTGCATTGTTATTTTTAGATTTGGATAACTTTAAGCGAATTAACGACTCAGTTGGCCACAGCGCGGCTGATGAAGTACTTGTAGAGCTTTCAAAACGATTTAATGGTGTTGTTGGTGAAAAAGATACATTAGCCCGAGTTGGCGGCGATGAATTTATTATATTGCTTGAATATGTTGGCGATAACACCGAAAGCGCGATTTTAGAATCAGAAAAAAAGGCTAAAATAATACAAAGTGTTTTTTATGATAAATTTGAAGTGGGTCGTTTAGCTTTTCAAGTTAGTTGTAGCATCGGTATTTGTTTAATAGATAAAAGTAATCATTTAACCGACAACATTCTTAAATTTGCTGACACGGCTATGTACCGTTCTAAAATGAAAAATGGCAATAGTTGCAGCTTTTATGATCCAGAGTTACAAGCTCTACTAGAAAATCAGGCAGAACTTGAAACCGATATTGTCAGAGCAATAGCACACGATGAGTTTAGTGCTTATTTTCAGCCGCAGGTAAACGCTAATGGAAAAATTACAGGTGCAGAAGCTTTAATTAGATGGCAGCACCCAAGTAAGGGACTGATTGCGCCTAATGACTTTATTCCAATCGCTGAGCAAAATGGGGTTATTCAAAAACTTCAAAACACCGTGCTGCGTGATATTTGTATTTTAATAAATGAGCTTAACAGCAAGCAGCTGATTGATGATTCATTTAAAGTGTCTATCAATATCAGCCAGGTCCAGTTCAATTCAACGACGTTAAAAACTGAATTATTAAATGTTGTTAACGACTATGGCGTTAACCCATCGAATATTAAGTTAGAGATCACAGAGTCTATGCTTAGCGGCGATATTGCCAGCGTGATATCGCAAATTGATGAATTAAAACAGCAAGGTTTTATTTTTTCGATAGATGATTTTGGCACGGGCTACTCGTGTTTGACGCATTTGAGCTCGTTTTCGGTGAATGAATTAAAAGTAGATAAAAGCTTTATAGATAAAATATTAGATAAAGGCACAGGGTTTAGTATTGTGCAAACTATTATTAATTTAGGTAAAAGCCTTAACTTAACAGTTGTTGCTGAAGGTGTTGAAACCGAAGAACAATTTACCGTACTTAAAACAATGAGCGTTGACATGATTCAAGGCTATTTAATTGCTAAGCCTATGAACTTCGACGATTATTTATGCTGGCATCAGTCTTATTAAAATGTAGGCACCTTCAATTTTAAATTAACATGCTTTGGTAATTTGGCTGGGGTCTGTCGTAGTATTAAAACGACTAACAAGAATCCTGTTCTTGTTAATCACATTCGTATAAAATTCACCACTTAACGTCCTATAGTTTTCACTATTAACGCAATACAGAGCGAGACTTCCTTATCCTTTCTAATAAAGACACCAGTTCAGTGACCGATTTAACAGTAGTTACTCATAACGGTAATTTTCATGCCGATGATGTATTTAGCATCGCGGTGCTTAAACATGTCTACCCTTCGTTTAATTTAGTACGTACACGTGATAAAGCGCTTATGGACAGTGCTGATATAGTGATTGATGTGGGTGGGCAATACGATCCCGATACCGGGCGTTTTGATCACCACCAGCGCGGAGGTGCGGGGGAGCGTGAAAATGGAATACCGTATTCTTCATTTGGTTTGGTGTGGCAAAAGTATGGTTTAGCACTATGTGATAATAACCAAGCAATTGCAGACAGAGTAGATGCCGGGTTGGTCTCAACCATTGATGCAATTGATTGTGGCCATGTTGAAGGGGTGCAGCAAGGCATAAGCTTAAGTCAAACAATTTCAATGTATAACCCAACATGGGAAGAGAGCCCTGAGTTTGATAAGTGCTTTGATGAGGCTGTTGAATTTGCTTCTCGTATGTTGACTCGATTCATAGCGTCAGCAAGTGGCAGTGTCAATGCAAAAGCAATTGTAACTAAAGCGATAGAAAGTGCAGAAGACCCACGCGTTATTGTGCTTGAAAAATACACCCCATGGAAAAAAACAGTGCATATCTTGTCAAGCGAAGCATTGTACATGGTTTATCCTTCACATTCAGGTCAATGGATACTTCAAACTGTCCCTGTCGAGCCAGGATCGTTTGAAGATAGAAAGTCACTCCCTAAAGCATGGGCTGGTTTATCTGATGAAGATTTCCAAGCACATACGGGATTAGACGACGCTGTGTTTTGCCATAATGGGTTATTTATAGCCGGTACTAAGTCGTTCGAAAGTACAATGAAGTTAGCCAAAGTGGCCTTAGCTGAATAATTGATTTTAGCTTCAGTAGCTAATTAGCCTGATTTTTGAATAGCAAACAGCTAAAGCAAATTTCAGGCTAAGTAATTAATTTGCTGCTATTTAGCTGTTAAAACCCATCCGCAATAATACTTAATCAATTTGAAGATTTAAATTTTCACGCTAACGGTTAAAAATTCGGCATAGCAAAATTAAATAATGAATACAAAACAAAAGTTTTTTATTAGCAGGCCCCTAACCACGCGTATAAGTTGAATAAATTTTTTATTAAAACCAGACCTATATTTCTCCTCATAATAAATAAACGTATGACTAACCTGATTATTATTTGCAACTAGGCCTCATTAATTAAGGGTTTGTGGGTCATGCTCTTTACTATTTACTGATAATATTAAAAATCACTCGTTACGAGTAAAAATACTTGTTGGACTTGAAACTCTATTTTTCTTTAAATGCGCGCAATTAGCCGAACCGGCATTCATCAAATAAAAGAGAAAGATAAATGAAAGAGACAACATCACTAGAACAAGCTCGCACGAGTTACAATGTTCGTCATTGGAGCCAAGGCTTTTTTGGTATTAATGATCAAGGTGATGTGTATGTTGCGCCAAAGGCTCACGCCCCAGAGCAAACTATTGCACTAACAGATATCGCAAAACAACTAGAAGAAAAAGGATTAAGCTTACCGGCTTTAGTGCGCTTTCCACAAATTTTACATCATCGTGTGCACAGTTTATGTGGTGCATTTAATACTGCGATTGAAAACTATGGCTACCCAAAAGACTACTTATTAGTTTACCCAATTAAAGTAAACCAACAACGCGAAGTAGTTGAAGAAATAGTAGCAAGCCAAGCCGAGTTAGAAAAAAAACAATTAGGCCTAGAAGCGGGCAGCAAACCAGAGCTTTTAACTGTTTTGGCAATGGCAGAAAAAACCAGTGCAGTGATTGTATGTAATGGCTACAAAGACAAAGAATATGTGCGCTTAGCACTTATTGGCGAAAAGCTAGGCCACAAAGTATACATAGTGCTTGAAAAGCTTTCTGAGCTCGACATGGTGCTTAGCCAAGCAAAAGCGCTAAATGTTAAACCACGCATTGGTATTCGTGTACGTTTAGCATCGCAAGGTAAAGGTAAGTGGCAAGCAAGTGGCGGCGAAAAATCTAAATTTGGTTTATCAGCGTCGCAAGTACTGCATGTAGTGAACCGTTTAAAAGAGGCCGGCCAACTTGATTTAATGCAACTTGTGCATTTTCACTTAGGCTCGCAAATGGCAAACATCCGCGATGTGCGTTTAGGGGTAAGCGAAGCCGCGCGCTTTTATTGTGAGTTACGCAAATTAGGCGCAAGCATTGAGTGCTTAGATGTTGGGGGCGGTTTAGCGATTGATTACGACGGTACACGCAGCCAATCTCATAACTCAATGAACTATAGCTTAGCTGAGTATGCAAATAACATTGTGTATACCATAGGGGATACGTGTAAGCAGTACGCGCAGCCTATGCCGACTATTATTTCTGAGTCGGGGCGTGCACTAACGGCGCACCATGCGGTGCTTATATCAAATGTTATAGGCACAGAAAGCTACGTACCAGAACAGCTAAAAGCGCCTGCTGGCGATGCACCGCTTTTATTAAATAATATGTGGGCCTCGTTTGTGCAGTTAACCGATTTAACTGATGACCGTGCACTGATTGAAATTTATCACGATAGCCAAGGGGATTTAGCAGAGGCGCATAACCAGTTTGCACTTGGGCTTTTAGATTTAACGCAGCGTGCGTGGGCAGAGCAAGTTAATTTACGTATTTGTTATGAGCTTAATAAACACATGGATAACAAAAACCGTTTTCATCGCCCGATTATCGACGAGTTAAATGCGCGTTTAGCTGATAAGTTTTTTGTAAACTTTTCGCTTTTTCAATCATTGCCTGATGCGTGGGGGATTGATCAAGTGTTTCCGGTATTGCCATTAAGTGGCTTAACCGAAGCACCAAAAAAACGTGCTGTATTACTTGATATAACCTGTGATTCAGACGGTGCACTTGAGCACTATGTTGATGGCCAAGGCATTGAAAGCACACTACCGGTGCCTGAGTACAGTGCAGATAAACCCTACCTAATGGGCTTTTTCTTAGTGGGTGCGTACCAAGAAATTTTAGGTGACATGCATAATTTATTTGGCGATACACACAGCGCCATTATCAATATGGATGAGCAAGGCGTTGCCAGTATTAGCGAAATAAATCTAGGTGATACTGTAGCCGATATGATGCGTTATGTGCATTTAGATGTTGAAAGCTTTCAGCAGTCGTATGCGCAGTTAGTGTCTGCAAAAATAGATAAAAATGAACAGCAAAGCGTTTTAGACGAGTTGCAAAGTGGCCTTAATGGCTACACTTATTTAGAAGAGTTATAAGCAATGTCTAGCTTGTTTGGTCATGTTGACCACTCATTGTATTCAAACGGGATGACGTTTTTACGTCGTCCTATGGTGCAAAATATTAATGCCATTGATGCAGATGTCGTTGTACTAGGCTTACCGTTTGACTTAGCAACATCGGGCCGTCCCGGTGCTCGCTTAGGACCCGATGCTATTCGTAGAGCCTCGGTACATTTAGCCTGGGAAGACACTAAATACCCGTGGACATTTCCTTTGTTTGAGCGTTTAACGGTTGCAGATGCAGGGGACTTTACCTACCCGGTAGGCGATCCAGAGTATTTTACTGCACAGCTAGAAATGGCCGCAGAGCAAATACTTCGCCAAGGGGCAACGCTGTTAGGCCTTGGGGGCGATCACTTTGTAACGCTTCCGCTATTACGCGCGCATGCAAAAATACATGGCAAAATGGCATTGGTTCATTTTGATGCGCACACTGATACATACAGCAATGGTTCGCGTTTTGATCACGGCACTATGTTTTATCATGCACCCATGGAAGGGCTGATTGATGTAGAGCACAGTATACAAATTGGTATTCGCACCGACTTTGACCAATCAAAGCATGAGTTTGCAGTGATTGATGCAATGCAAGCTAACGATTTGCATGCCAATGACATTGCAGCGCAAATACGTGAGCGAGTAGGTGACTTACCCGTTTACCTAACGTTTGATATAGACTGCCTCGACCCGGCATTTGCACCAGGCACCGGCACCCCAGTTTGTGGTGGTTTAACATCAGATAAAGTGCTTAAAATACTGCGCGCGCTTAAAGGTATAAATATGGTGGGAATGGATGTGGTAGAGGTATCACCGTCGTATGACCAAAGTGAGCTTACCGCTATTGCCGCAGCAACCATTGCGAGCGAGTTATTGCATTTGTGGACACATAAAAATAAGTACTCTCTCTAAAGTGCCCCAATAATAAAAGAGGATGTAAATCCTCTTTTATTATTTAGAGGTATCGATTACTTAAGAGTTTTATTTCTTTCAGCCATATAAAGCTCAAGGCAATAAGCGGTAAGTTGGTAGTAACTGGATTAAATGCTTCTATTAACAAATTAGGCTGCATGAGCGCAACGGCCCCTAACAGGCCGCATAATAAGAAAATATTTAACCAAACTAGCTGTTTATTTTTATAAAATATAATTAGTAACAGCCCAAAAATAACCTCAGCAATACCGGCACCACGCGTAATCAAATCAGACACTTGTGCAGAATAGCCAGCACTGCCAGTCATTAACTTTTCAAGAGGGGCAACGTGATAAATCTTTGGAAAAAAGCCATGATACATCCAACTCAACCCCACAATATAGCGTGCAATTTGTATATAACCGCGGTTATTTCCTAGCATTATCTATTCGCTCCTGTGAGCTGGGGTGGCTTGATAAGTATTCGAGTAAGTTATTTACCTTTTCAAGGTGTTCGTTTTCAGTGGTATGCGCACTTTGCAAAGCTTCAATTGCATCGGCAAAATCGTTGCTTGAATAGCCTAAGTTTTCTAGTTGAGTTAATGCATAACTGTCGGCTTCTCGTTCCATATCTCGCGAAAAGCCTTGTTGGGCAAACGAGGCACCAGTCCCCAAGGCAACCTCAGCTATTCCCTCTAAATCACCGAATATAACGGCAAGTACAATCGTACTTGCTGCCGATTGTGCTGTTATGCGAACACTATGCTGGTGGACGACATGGCCAATTTCGTGAAGTAATACGGCTTTTAGTGCATTGGGCTTATCGGCCAGTAAATTAGCTAATTCATCTGTGACCACAATTCGGCCATGAGGGAGTGCAAACGCATTAGCACCAAAGCTTTGGGATTTATAAAACGAAAGCCTATACACCGACTTTTCAAGTGCAAGCTCATCAAGTATGGTCTTAAAGTGTCGCTGAACTCTGGCTTGTTGTTCGTCAGGTAACTCTGTTGGGTCGAGTGCTAATTTTTTAATTACAGCAAAACTTTGCTCACCCATTTGTTCAACAACGCTATGAGGTAGAGTATCAACACTGTAAACAGCAATTGCGGGCACAACTTTGTATAGCATTAACCACATAAAAAGAGGTGTAACTACAATTGCTGTAATAATAGCCCACTTATTTTTTTCAAGCCGCTCTAATGAGTGATGATTTTTGGCGTTAAATGGCCACCTAAAATCTACATCAAGCGGAATAAACCGACCACCATCGTCAAAGCTTAGTTCGTCGGCAAGACCTGCAATCGCCGAACTTAAATTAAGTTCGTTAATTGCATAGCGGACAGGTTCGTCGTTACCGTGATTAATTTCAACGTGTGAGCCGCTAATTTTAGCGACACACAGCTGATAGTTACTCGAAGCGTTTGGAAAATAATGTCCCTGAACGTTCATAATAAACTCTTATGTTAACGACAAATCAATATCAAATACGTTAGCCGCTTCCTCAGCAAAGGATGACTGCTGCTCTTGCGTTGTATCTATTAAGTTTAATGCGCCAGGGTATATATCAACGGTTGTAGCCTCGGCAAGCATTTTTGATGTACGCACTTTGGTCCACGGGTAAGCAAGCCCCAATGAAAACACAATCGCTAGCATGTTCGTCAAAAGTAAAATGGCATAAGGAATAGGTTTAAGTTCAGATTTAAACGATGCAACATCTTCAAATTGGCTGTTATTAAAAATATGATTTCTAATTGCCGCTTTCCACACTGCGGTTACTATGGCAATCATCACAACATAGGCAATCATCAACCCACTAAACATAATGCCCATCTTGGCTGGATCTTGTGCAGCTTGTTGGTTTTCTACATTCATTAAGTCAAGCCCAAATAAGCCTAATACAGCCATAAAGATCACCATGGTGATAGAGCTCACCACAAAACAAATAAGGGCTGTTAGGTAGTAGGTTTCACCTTTGAGCTTTACGGCTAATGGCTTATTACCGTAACTAATATTACTGTGAATGTAAGTATCTATGCGTTTTAAAACATAAGGCATTAATAAATAAAGTGTAAATACACTGGCAATAGGTAAAAGAATAAAGTTAATGAAGGCTTCGCCGTAATCTCCTTTAAACGAAAAACGCACATTACGATGACGGGTCATACGCATATTAAAACGTAAGCCTTGGTTAATAATCCACGGCATTAAAAAAATAAAAGCGATGGCAAATAAAAAGCCTATGAGTGGAAGAAAGCTGACAGCAAAGGTGTAAATTAAAAATACAATAACGGCTAAAATACGGCCTTTTAAAATTTGCATTGGAGTAGCTAAGTAGTCAAAGCTGTGGCCATCTATACGAGTATGCCCATAAAAATAGCGCATTGTACGCACTTTTGCCCATGCAGAATAAATGCCCAATGTTAGTACGCTTAGTAAAATATTAACTATCCAAATACCAAAAAACTCACCGCCTTTGCCACTAAATTGCACTTTTGAGCTAGATAATGGGGTAAGCGGTTTAGCGCTCGATTCGTTTGATTGTGAAGGGGTTGGGTGTATTGATTCCATTAAAAGCCATTCCATGTTGTTTTTTTGTTAATTTACCGATTTTAAGTGCAAAACTCAACATTCATCACAGCAATAGCGCTTTTAATACATACAAAGTATGAAGTTTGTTTGACCAATTGAACTGTTTTTCTCACTATAAGGTGTGTTCAAACTAGGTGATACATTTTTTATAATGAACTCTGTTATACTGAGCGGATAATTTTATGGGGCTGCTATGATTTCAAAAAACCAACTCAAACTTATTCGCCAACTTGGCCAAAAAAAGTACCGAAAGCAATATAATCAATACCTTGTACAAGGCGAAAAAAACGTACTTGAGTTGTTAAATAGTTCTTTAAACGCAGTTGTTATATTTGCAACTTCGGCGTTTGTAAATGCTCATCAAAGCCGTTTTCCAAACACTCACATCATTGAAGCAGACGAAGACGCTTTGACTAAAGCGAGCACCCTTGTAAGTAATAATGCAGCTATTGCAATTGTTGATATGCCCAAAACCGACTTACCCAAAATAAAAGGGTTAATATTGGCCCTTGATGGCGTGTCTGATCCAGGCAATTTAGGCACTATTATCAGAGTTGCTGATTGGTATGGGATTAAACATATTGTAACTAGCACTGATAGCGCAGATGCCTATAACCCAAAAACAATTAGCGCAACAATGGGGTCGTTTGTAAGAGTATCTGTAAGCCAAGTTGAATTACCTGAATATTTACAGACTTTAAACTTGCCAATATATGGCGCGTTTTTAGATGGTCAAAGTGTGCATAAAACACAATTCAGTGGTGAGGGTGTTTTGCTAATGGGCAGTGAATCGCATGGGATACGCGAAGCCTGTGCGGGTTTAGTGACCGATAAAATAACAATTCCTGCATTTGGCGAGGCCGAATCGCTCAATGTTGCTATGGCAACAGGGATTATTTTAGATAATTTTAAGCGACAAGCTTAACAAACGCGTGTTTTTTAAGTTAAATTGCCCATGAATAACAACAATAATAAATTGGTAAAACAACAAGATGCGCTTAAGCACAATTAAATTAGCTGGCTTTAAATCGTTTGTAGAGCCCACTAAAATACCGTTTCCAGATCAAATGACCTGCGTTGTTGGGCCAAACGGCTGTGGCAAATCTAACGTTATTGATGCAGTGCGATGGGTGCTAGGCGAAAGCTCAGCTAAAAACTTGCGTGGCGATGCCATGACTGATGTTATTTTTAATGGCTCAACTAATCGTAAAGCCATTTCTCAAGCTTCTGTAGAGCTAATTTTTGATAACTCATTAGGCGAGCAAGAATTAAAAAATACCTTTGCCGATAGAAACCAAATAGCGATTAAGCGTTTAGTAACGCGTGATGGCCAATCGTTGTACTTTTTAAATGGCAGCAAATGCCGTAAACGAGACATAACCGATATATTTTTAGGCACTGGGCTTGGTCCTCGCAGTTATGCGATTATTGAGCAAGGGATGATATCGCGCTTAATTGAAAGTAAACCTCATGAACTTCGCGTGTTTTTAGAAGAAGCTGCGGGCGTATCTAAATACAAAGAGCGTCGCCGCGAAACGCAAACGCGAATTAAAAGTACCCGAGAAAATTTAGAACGTTTATTAGATGTTCGTAAAGAGTTGCAAAGCCAGCTCGATAAATTGGCTGTTCAGTCACTTGATGCTAAAAAATACCGTGAACTTAAAGCAACAGAGCGCACATTAAAAGGTCAAGTAGCTGTATTAAAATGGCAAAAGCTGCATCAACAACAAATAGACAAAAGCGCGCAAATAAAAAAGCTTGATGAGCAAATTAGCTTTTTTAAAACGGCCCACTCAGGGCACGATGATGTGCTTGCAACACTTGAAGGCGAAGTACAAGCTCTGCAAGATAAATTAAGTGATGCGCAGCACCAGCAACATATTACCCATACTGAGTTAACCCGTTCAGAACAGCAAAAAATCAGTATTAAACAACAAATACAGACACTTAAACAAAGCTTAATAAAATTACAACAACGGCAAACAGATAGCCTTGAGCAAAAAGCGCAACAGCAGCACATATGCGAAGAACTTGATGAAGCACTGCAAGAGGCAATAGAAAGCAGTTTAATGTGCGAAGAACAAGTGAGTGAATTGTCATTTGAGCTTGAGGGGTTGCAGGTTACTAAGCAGCAGAGTTATTCGAATTGGCAAACACTCAACGAACAACAGCAACACCTTACCACTCAGATGCAGTCGCAAAGTAGTGAAATAAAGCACACGCAACAGCAAATAAACCATGTGAATGAGCAACTTAGCCAATTAAATTTGCAGCTTGATGAACTAAAAAATAATAATGTAGAACAGCAGCTGGCCGAGCAAAAACAGCAGCGCCAAGCACTCACTGAGGCGCTTGCAAAAAATCAAAGTGCGCTTGCGCAATGTGAAGTTAAATTGACTCAGCAAAATAGGCAGGTTGATGAAACTCAAGACAATCATAAAGCACTGGCACAGAAAGAAAATGAACTAAACGCCCGTATTGCGGGACTCAAAAGTGCATTGGGGTTAGATGAAGAGTTCACTAACTCAACTGGGGTTTTAAGTCAGCTCATAGTGCAAGATGGTTTTGAGCCACTAATAGAGCAAGCACTTAAGTCGCTCACGCATTTAAGTGTAACAGAGCAGCAATCAACTAATAGTATATGGCCAAGCAGTCAGCCTTCACTTAAGGCAAGCTTGGCAGATTATATTACCACTGGCGTATATCCTGACTTACTCACGCGAATTGGCTATAGCGAACACGCCGATTTATCTATGCTAAATGATGACTATTACATTGCGATAATGGATAAAAAAGGCGCATTGCATGGTCGTAATTGGCACGTAAACGCAGACAGTAACACCGACAACTCATTGCTAATAAAGCATAAGCAACTTCACGCGCACACCGATGAGATCATGCAGGTTAAAAGTCAGCTTGAACAGGTCAAAAGTGAGCTTGAACAATACACTGTAATACAAGCAGAGCTTAATACCGAACAAAAAGCACTCAAAGACGTTATTCATCAGCTTGCTCAACAAATTGCTATTTCAAGTACCCGAAGCGATATGCTCACAGAGCAAGTTACTCAATATCAACATCAGCTATCAAAAATAAAAACACAAGAGCAAACAATAAGTGCGTCACTGGTGCAACTCAACAAGCAGCTTGATGAACAAACCGAGCAATATGAACTATTTGTTGAGCAGCAATTAAATTTAACAGATGAAACTGAGACTGCGAATGATGAGCGCATGCTCAGCGATAAAAATTATAGCCAAGCACTCAGCGCATTGGAGCAATACAAAACGCAGGCTCATCAGGCAAGCTTAAGTCAGCAAAAAGCACGTAGTGAATGGCAGTTAAGTCAAACAAAACTGAGCCATGCAGCGCAAGCCTATGAAGAGGCAAAACAAGGAGCTGAAGAATTAGTTTTGGAAATAGAGGCGTTACTTATTCCAGAAGAAACACTCAGTGAATCAATTTCAACCTTACTAGAAAAGCATCAGCAAGGCGAACAACGATTAGCGCAATTACAAAACGATTTATCACAAGCCAAGGACGCCTTACATACAAAGCAAGCTAGCCTTAAAAATTCGCAAGGTGAGCTGCAAGGGCTTCAAGAGCAACATCAAAAATTAACACTTGAAGAGCAGAGCTTGTTAATAAAGGCGCAAGCTGCACTTGAGCCATTAGAAGAGCTTAAACAAAGCTTAAAAGCCGTACTTGAAACATTACCTGACGACTTAACCCTAAATGCAGCGCAAAACCAATTAACAGGTATTACAAATCAGCTAGACAAGTTGGGTGCGGTTAACTTAGCAGCTATAGAAGAGTTTGATGTTGCAAAACAGCGCAGTGAGTATTTAGATAATCAGTTAGAGGATTTAACTAAAGCGTTAAATACCCTTGAAGGGGCTATTCGGAAAATAGATACCGAAACAAAAACGCGCTTTAAAGCCACGTTTGATCAAGTTAATGAAGACTTTGCACAGCTGTTTCCTAAAGTTTTTGGTGGAGGGAGTGCGTATTTGGAATTAACCAGTGACGATTTACTTGAAAGTGGTGTTAGTATAATGGCACGGCCGCCAGGTAAGAAAAATTCAACTATTCACTTGTTAAGTGGTGGAGAAAAAGCGCTGACGGCATTATCATTAGTGTTTTCTATATTCAGGCTAAATCCAGCCCCGTTTTGTATGCTGGATGAAGTTGACGCACCATTAGATGACGCAAACGTTGTTCGCTTTTGCCGTTTGGTGGAAGAAATGTCACAATCAGTGCAATTTATTTATATAAGCCATAACAAAATTGCAATGGAGATGGCGGGGCGTTTAACCGGTGTTACCATGGCAGAACCGGGTGTATCTCGAATGGTTGCAGTAGATATTGAACAAGCGGTGCAACTTGCACACGCATAAATTTTTATAACACGTGTATTAGTTTTTAATTACTATACAGGTTTTAGGCATAACAAATAATAAAAGGTGAGGGGATGGCCGAACAATTAAGATGGGTTTTAATCATTATCAGTGTGATTGTCATTGGTGGCTTATTAGTCCATGGTTTATGGTCTGTAAGAAAAAAAGAGAGCCCAGATACATCCGTTAATGAACGGGTTGAACCACTCCAAGAAAGCCAAGCAGCTTCCTCTCATTCTTATAGTCAAAAAGCTGAGCCAAAAGAGCCGGTAATTAGTGAGCGTGACGAACCACAGCTAGGGGAACTTAACTTTGATGCTAATGAGCCTCAAATTGAGCCCAGCGCGCCAGAGGTTCTTATTGAAGATGACCTGAGTGTTGTTGACGATTTAGAGTCGGTTGAGCAAACTAATGAACAACCAAAAGAGCCAGTACCCGATTTTGTTATTGTACATATACAAATGCCAGAAGGGTTAACTATGCAAGGCAGCAAGTTATTACCTGCTGTGAACACGCTCGGTTTTAAATATTCTGAAGAAGGCTTTTTTAACCGTCATTTAGATCCTGCTGGCCAAGGGCCTGTGTTGTTTAGATTAGTTAATATGTACAACCCAGGAACGTTCGATATAGATAATATGGAACAGTTTAGCACCGCAGGTGTTAGCTTATTTATGACCTTGCCGTGTGACGGTGACGGACTAGCAGCCTTTAATATGTTGCACAGTGCGGCTAAAAAAATAGCCGACGAATTTGGTGCGCACATATTAGACGCAGAACGCGAAGAAATGAGTGTTGAGCGTGTAAGGCAATATGTTGAGCAGGTTCGTGCTTTTTCAGCGTAACAATTTGTAATATATAATTTTTACAAGCCACTGGGCGATATCGTCAAAGTGGCTTTTTTATGTTTTTTGAGGTTTAAATGTCTAGCAGCATTAGTGAGCAAATTAATCATCTTCGTACCCTATTAGAGCAGCACAATTACAATTATTATGTGCTTGATACCCCAAGCATTCCCGATGCTGAATACGATAGGCTATTACGCGAACTCAGTGCGCTTGAAACACAAAACCCTGAATTTTTATCTGCTGACTCACCGACTCAAAAAGTAGGTGGCGCAGCGCTTAGTAAATTTGAGCAAGTTGCTCACCAAGTGCCAATGCTATCGCTTGATAATGCGTTTAGCGAAGATGAATTTACGGGTTTTAATCGCCGAATTAAAGAGCGCTTAATGAGCACCGATGAGCTCACTTTTTGCTGTGAGCCAAAACTTGATGGGTTAGCGGTATCTATTATTTATCGTGATGGAGTGTTGGTACAAGCTGCAACACGGGGTGATGGCTTTACAGGTGAGAATATTACTCAAAATGTAAAAACAATTCGTAACGTCCCCCTTAAGTTGCGTGGTGACTACCCCAAAGAGCTTGAAGTGCGTGGTGAAGTATTTATGGACAGCGCAGGGTTTGAAAAGCTGAACAATGAAGCGCAAAAGCGTGGCGAAAAAGTATTTGTAAATCCACGTAATGCGGCGGCAGGTAGCCTACGCCAGCTAGACTCTAAAATTACTGCAAAACGCCCACTGATGTTTTATGCATACAGTACTGGTTTGGTTGCTGATGGCTCAATCCCTGAGGATCACTTTCAGCAATTAGAAAAGCTAACTGATTGGGGCTTACCCCTTTGTCCAGAAACAAAGCTGGTGGAAGGGCCACAAGCTGCACTTGATTATTATGATGATATTTTAACGCGTCGCAGTGAGCTTAAATATGAAATTGACGGCGTAGTAATAAAAGTTAATAAAAAAGCCCTACAAGAGCGTTTAGGCTTTGTAGCGCGTGCACCTCGTTGGGCTATTGCTTATAAGTTTCCGGCGCAAGAGGAAGTCACTCAACTCCTTGATGTAGAGTTTCAAGTTGGTCGTACAGGTGCAATTACGCCTGTTGCTCGTTTAGAACCTGTGTTTGTAGGCGGTGTAACGGTGTCTAATGCAACGCTTCATAATGGTGATGAAATTGCTCGGTTAGGCGTTAAAGTCGGCGATACGGTGATTATACGCCGTGCTGGCGATGTGATTCCACAAATAACACAAGTTGTGCTTGAACGCAGACCCACCGATGCAAGAGACATTGTGTTTCCATTAGCTTGCCCTATTTGTGACTCCCATGTAGAAAAAGTAGAAGGTGAAGCTGTAGCCCGTTGTACTGGTGGCCTAGTATGCCCCGCGCAGCGCAAGCAAGCTATAAAGCACTTTGCCTCGCGTAAGGCACTAGATATAGATGGTCTTGGGGATAAAATTGTTGATCAATTAGTGGACCGTGAGCTTATAAAAACTCCGGCTGATTTATTTATATTAAAGCAAGGTCACTTTGAATCACTTGAGCGCATGGGGCCTAAGTCGGCTAAAAACTTAGTTACTGCTTTAAATGAAGCAAAAGCCACTACGCTTGCTAAATTTTTATATTCACTGGGTATTCGAGAAGCCGGTGAGGCTACGGCACAGAATTTAGCGAATCACTTTTTAACGCTAGAGAATATTATTAGTGCTAGTGTTGAAAGCCTCACACAAGTAAGCGATGTAGGCGATATTGTGGCATCGCATGTACGAGGTTTTTTTGATGAAGAGCATAATTTAGCGGTGGTCAATGCGCTTATTGAGCAAGGTGTTCATTGGCCTGCGCTAAGCGCACCGTCAGAGGATGAGCAACCGCTAGCGGGGCTTACTTATGTACTTACAGGTACGCTCAATACGCTTAACCGCAATGATGCTAAAGCGCGCTTACAACAGCTAGGTGCAAAGGTGTCAGGTAGTGTATCTGCTAAAACCGATGCTTTAGTAGCGGGTGAAAAAGCAGGCTCTAAACTCACAAAGGCTCAAGATTTGGGGATAGACGTGCTTACAGAAGATGATTTAATCGAGCTCCTTAAAAAGCATAACGGCTAGGAAAGTAGTAATGAGCCAATACGGACCTCAATACTGGGATAAATACGGGAGTTATCGTACGCCTGTTGCGTTTCACTTAAGTGTAGTGGTGTTGCTGCGTGCTTATTTTATTTGGGTTATTGCGGCACTGAGCCGACGCCCAGAGCTTGACTTAATGTCGTTATTTTTTAGTTCTAAAAGCGACTTTTTTATTGCTATTGCCATTGGCAGTATTGCGATATTACCTACGTTGTTATTTTGCTTGCGCCGCCCTCGCGATTCACATAGCGCCACTGACAGATTGGCGAGTATTTGGCGGCATATGCGTTGGCCATTAATTGTATGCGCGCTAATAGATTTAACGTGGCTAATAGTACAAGCGGCACATAGCCATTACCGGTTTTCACTTTTTTTAGCGGTGCAAATGGTTATTGTGTTTTGGGTGCTTTGGTATTTAGTTAAAAGTCGTTATTTAACCGTGTTTTTTAAAGATTGGCCTGAGCCAACAGAAAAAGCATCAGATGATAAAAAAGATCTTAAAAAGGATTCATAGTGGACTCAGTAAACAAAAAAATAGCATTAATCATTGCACTCATCGGTTTTGTGCTTATTGGTTTAATGTTTGCTTTTGAGTTATTTGAAGTTATGTGGTTTAAAGTGCTGATAGGAGTCTGGGTGTTTGTATTTTGTTCAAGCATGTATAGGCTTACCCCACTATTTAAAGCGCGAAACCGTTTAGAGCACTTTGTTCAACGCGATGCGCAGCACTTACTAGTGTTTAGCTTAATGGGCTTTTTTGATAAAAAACATGGTCCAAATTGGCTGGTTATACAAAGTATTGAGCGCGTAGTGAGTAAAGATGACGAGCTAATTATTTGTAGCAATAATGACCGGCAGCTAAGTGTTAGCTTACCCGTTAAAAAAGCGGAGTTAGAGGCGTTTATGCAGCGCATTTTTACTACTGCAGAAAAGCAAACGATTACCTTTGAACAAGCTTGATCGCGGCGTCATTCATCCACGTAACAATAAAAAGATTTAGCCATATAACCTGATCTTCGTTTTATATAAATTTATTATCCAGAGCTCAGATTATTTACCCTATTCGTAATACAGGTTTTCATGAGGTTACTATGTTGAAATGGAACGATGTGATTAATTTTGCCAAAAATGGCAATCCGACACCCAGAAAAAAAGTCACTAAAACAGATGAACAATGGCGTGAACAATTATCAGAAAACGAATACTACGTAACTCGTATGAAGGGGACAGAGCGTCCTGATATGTCTGGCAGTTGTACATTACTAGAACCCGGTAAATATGTGTGTGTTTGTTGTGATAATTTATTGTTTGATGCTGACGAAAAATTTGAAAGCGGAACAGGCTGGCCTTCATTTACTCAGCCAGCAACGATAGAAGCAATTGGCTATGTACGTGACGTCAGTCATGGCATGGAGCGTGTAGAGGTTGTATGCAACGTGTGTGATGCGCATTTAGGGCATATATTTCCAGATGGCCCACTACCAACGGGCCTTCGATACTGCGTTAATGGCGCAGCAATGAAAAAGCTTTAGTCTTTGAGGTTTAGCTTCATCTCTTTTGCTTGATTCATAATTTTATCTAAGCGCTGCGCTTGATCTGCTGGCAGATCAGATTTGTCCAATAAGGCGTAGCACTTTTTAGCAAGTCCTATATTCAATGAGCTGCCACTTTGCTTGGTCGAATCAAACAAGCACTGTAATAAATTAAGTGCAATGCTTTGATTGCGTGGCATAACTCTAAACGCATGCGTAAATGCTTCAAGTGCTGTGTTTAATTGCCCTTTGTTAAATTGGGTTACCGCATGGTTATTAAGTTCTTTTGGCCCCATTTTAATGTCACGTCGTTCGCTTTGTTGTTGCTGTATATAACGTAAGTAGGTGGGTTCGCTGGTATTTGGGTGTCTTTCACAATGATTAATTATTTGTGAAAATAACATTTGCGCCTTTTGATGAAACCCTAGCTCATGAAAGGCTTTTGCTTTATCAAGTGCGCCATCTACTGAGCGTATTATTGAGTCGTCATCTTCTAATTGTTCAATGAGCTTTTTAGCTTTTTGATGTTCATCTTTTAAATAATGAAGCCGAGCATTAAGCACATCAATTTGCGATTGATTCGTACTGTTAGGAAATTGGGTTTTTAAGTCGTTTATATATTTATTTGTTTGCCTTGAAATTCGTTGCACTTGATCAGTTTGATCTGTTGTTAACGCAAAATCGATTCCTGCTCGAGCCGCATTTAAGTAAATGTCGGGATGATCGTAAATAGAGTGCTTAGCAAAGTTTGCTATATCTTTTTGTGTAAGATAGTTTTTTTCGTAGTCGTGATTAATTAACGAGACCGTACTTAACGATTTTTGACGCGATATATTACGTGGTGCAATTGTGGCAGCTTGACTCAAAAAATCTTGTGCCAATTCAAATTGATTGAGTTTTATTTCTAACCGGCCTAGTAAGTCTAATGCAACAAGGCGGGTTTCTTGACGTTCTAGCATGGTTTTTAACATGCGCTGCGCCAAAATGTGCTCGTTGTTTGCTATAAGCGCTTCAACTAGCCCCACCTTTGCCCAGGCAAATTTTTGAATGTCGAGCACGGATTTAAAAAAATCTTTGGCCTCTTGAGCCCGCTTTAACCGAAGAAGAGCGTCACCTTTCAGGCGAAGTAAGATAGGGCTGTAATTATTGTCTTTTCTTTCAAGTGCGGCATCAATATATTTTACTGCTTTTGAATCATTGCCATCATCAATAAGCGTGTATACGGTTTGAAGATCGTGTTTGCGCTTTAAAATACGTTCAATTCGTGTCTTGAGTTCTTGCCCTGTAAAAGGTTTAACTAAAAAATCATCCGGTTGAAGCTCAAGTACACTGTGTACTAATGAGCCACTTGTTTCAGCTGAAATAAAGATAAAACCAGTGGAGTTTTTTATAAGTTTTTTTACTCTTAGCTCTTCGTACAATTGGTAACCGTCTTGGTGTTTGTTTAAATTAAACGAACACACAATTAAATCAAACGATTCACTTAAGCATTGCTCTTTGGCTGAATTTGCATGATCGGCAAAACTCAACTGCCGAAAGCCGAGCCTTTCTAACGATTGTTTCATATAGCTTTGAGCAAGCGGTTGCTCTTCGACTATTAGTATTTTGGCTTTTGAAAATATCTTAGTTGGCATTGGCTTAAGCGTTATCACTTTTAACACAGACTATAATCAACAGTTTAGCTGCTTACAAGAGAATTTAAATGCTAGCTGTATTTATTAGGTAATTAAGTTTAACTAATACGTTTATATGGTCATAAAGTGTCATTTTTATCCAGGGCTGCAATAACGGGTTATGTACGTATTTGAATAGGTATTGAATAAGAATAACTAAGAGTAGGGTATTAATGAACTATTTATATTTGGTGGGTGATACTGGACTTGACCAGTGACCCTCGCCATTATTTGTAAAGAAAGGCGATGCTCTTTTTATAGTAAATCTAAATATTCAAATAGGAATTTAATAAAAACAGGAAAGGAATTAAAAATAGATATCGAGGAAGTATTTATATGTGGTGGGTGATACTGGACTTGAGCCAGTGAACTTTGCCATTACTTGTAAAGAAAGGCGATGCTCTTTTTATAGTAAATCTAAATATTCAAACAGGAATTTAATAAAAACAGGAAAGGAATTAAAAATAGATATCGAGGAAGTATTTATATGTGGTGGGTGATACTGGACTTGAACCAGTGACCCTCGCCTTGTAAGGGCGATGCTCTCCCAACTGAGCTAATCACCCACATATAATAGGTATTACTTTTTTAAACTTATCAATTAATCGCTTGGTATAATTTGGTGGGTGATACTGGACTTGAACCAGTGACCCTCGCCTTGTAAGGGCGATGCTCTCCCAACTGAGCTAATCACCCAAATTATATATTTAATATGCACCATTCTAAGAATGGTGGGTCGTACTGGACTTGAACCAGTGACCCTCGCCTTGTAAGGGCGATGCTCTCCCAACTGAGCTAACGACCCATATTAAATTTTAAAACGCGACTATTAATATAATAGATTTATATGTGGTGGGTGATACTGGACTTGAACCAGTGACCCTCGCCTTGTAAGGGCGATGCTCTCCCAACTGAGCTAATCACCCACATATAAATTAAAACGCTACTATTAAAATAAATAGTACTGGACTTTAACCAGTGAACCTCGCCGTTACTTGGAAGTAGCGGTAATGCTCTCTTTTTTCTAAACTGAGTAATGACCCATTTAGATTTTTGTAATATGCACCATTCTGAGAATGGTGGGTCGTACTGGACTTGAACCAGTGACCCTCGCCTTGTAAGGGCGATGCTCTCCCAACTGAGCTAACGACCCATATTACAATTTAAACTACTATTTTTATAATAGGTTTTATATGTGGTGGGTGATACTGGACTTGAACCAGTGACCCTCGCCTTGTAAGGGCGATGCTCTCCCAACTGAGCTAATCACCCACATATAAATTAAAACGCTACTATTAAAATAAATAGTACTGGACTTTAACCAGTGAACTTCTCTGTTACATATGAGTAGCAGTGATGCCCTCTTTTTCTAAATGAACTTAGGGTCCGTATAGAAATTAGATGCGGACACTTTTAAAAGTGGTGGGTGATACTGGACTTGAACCAGTGACCCTCGCCTTGTAAGGGCGATGCTCTCCCAACTGAGCTAATCACCCGCATCTAAACAACATCACATTGCTGCGTTGTTGTGGGGCGCTATTATAGATAGAGTTGAAAATGTGTCAACACTTGAATGACAAAAATGTACTGAATGAAGGTTTTATAAACAACAAGATATGGCGGGCGTCTATTTTATAGGCAAAACATGTTCGGTAGCATAATTGTGTGGTGTTTTTGTGGTGTTTATAAATCACATTAGTGGCTAATCTAGTTTTTTGGGAGAATATACAAGCGATTACTTTTCATTGTTGAACATTTAAACTTTCTTTAATAAGAATATATATTTTGTTACCTCTCTAAAAAGTCATAACAAACAAAATAGAAAAAGTATTTCAAAGTGCAATTATAAAAAAGCATGTGTGTTTTACTGCATTTACCCAACTGGCCTGTTGATATGAAAGTGCGATGTTAGGTCGGTATTTTATAAATTATATTTGCAAAGTTTGAATTGCATATAAATGTATACCTTTTGAGGGGAGAGTAGCGAACTACAATTCACTGACTAACAACGCTACCTAAAATAAAAGTGTAGGGGAGTCGCATTAGGGTAATGATTTTAATCAAATTGTGTTTTTTAGCATGCTTGATAGCCAGTTTGTTGAAAATTAAACCATTTAAATAAAGCTGGATAAAAAACTGTTGACTTTATTTTGGGTGGTGCATAGAATGCGCCCCGCACTAAGCAATACACGACGTAGTTATTACGGCGAGTGTTGATTAAGTTGGGGCTATAGCTCAGCTGGGAGAGCGCTTCGCTGGCAGTGAAGAGGTCTGCGGTTCGATCCCGCATAGCTCCACCAATTATTAGTGTTTGTCCTAGGGTAGCAGTTTTCTGCGTCCCCATCGTCTAGAGGCCTAGGACACCGCCCTTTCACGGCGGTAACAGGGGTTCGAATCCCCTTGGGGACGCCATCTAGTTTATACTAGAGGTGGTTATACCAAGAGAGTAGCGTAACACTTAAAGCTCGAGTCTTTACTTGTAAAATACGCATTACCTTAGCAACTCATGATGTGAGTTTAACTTATCAAATGTCCTAGTGACACTTTTTAGTGTCCCCATCGTCTAGAGGCCTAGGACACCGCCCTTTCACGGCGGTAACAGGGGTTCGAATCCCCTTGGGGACGCCACTTACTATTATACAGTAAGGTAGTGTTATTAAAGCTCGTCTGAATCGAGTCTAAATTTTCAGTTGTCCTAGTGACACTTTTTAGTGTCCCCATCGTCTAGAGGCCTAGGACACCGCCCTTTCACGGCGGTAACAGGGGTTCGAATCCCCTTGGGGACGCCACTTACTATTATATAGTAAGGTAGTGTTATTAAAGCTCGTCTGAATCGAGCCTAAACTTTCAGTTGTCCTAGTGACACATTTATGTGTCCCCATCGTCTAGAGGCCTAGGACACCGCCCTTTCACGGCGGTAACAGGGGTTCGAATCCCCTTGGGGACGCCACTTACTAGTTTAATAGTTAGTGTAGTGTTATTAAGAAAGCTCGCCTGAAACGAGTCAAACCATTCAGTTGTCCTAGTGACACATTTATGTGTCCCCATCGTCTAGAGGCCTAGGACACCGCCCTTTCACGGCGGTAACAGGGGTTCGAATCCCCTTGGGGACGCCACTTACTATTTTAATAGTTAGTGTAGTGTTATTAAGAAAGCTCGCCTGAATCGAGAAAAACCATTCAGTTGTCCTAGTGACACATTTATGTGTCCCCATCGTCTAGAGGCCTAGGACACCGCCCTTTCACGGCGGTAACAGGGGTTCGAATCCCCTTGGGGACGCCACTTACTTATTCAATAGAGAAGTGAAGTGTTATTAAGATATCCATAAATTTCCTCCTAAACTTTATCTTCTCGTAAAGATCAAATGTTTACACTTAGTTACAAAACCATAGAAATCTCACTCCCATACGACTTGTTGTAAGTCTACTTAGTCCTTAAACTCATTGAGTTAATTAAAAATGGACTAAAAAATGAAACTCTCAAAAATAGCACTTGCAGTATTATTAGCATCAGGGTTAGCTGCTTGTAATAGCTTAACCCAAGCAATTGATAAAAATACAGTAGCAGAAGTATCAATTCCAGGCGTTACACTCATAGAATCTGTTCAAGCTAATCCTAACGATATCAACATACCTTATAAAAAATATAAACTTGATAATGGTCTAACAGTTATAGTGCATGAAGATCATTCAGATCCACTTGTGCACGTTGATGTTACTTACCATGTTGGATCTGCTCGTGAAGAACTTGGTAAGTCAGGTTTTGCTCATTTTTTTGAGCATATGATGTTTCAAGGATCTGAAAATGTTGCTGACGAAGAGCACTTTAAAATAATCTCAGAAGCAGGTGGTATTACAGGTGGTACAACTAATTCGGATCGCACTAATTACTTTGAAACAGTACCAGTAAATCAACTTGAAACAGTATTGTGGCTTGAAGCGGACAGGATGGGT
Organism: Pseudoalteromonas sp. PSi26; assembly: GCF_054960575.1. Taxonomy (NCBI): domain Bacteria; kingdom Pseudomonadati; phylum Pseudomonadota; class Gammaproteobacteria; order Alteromonadales; family Pseudoalteromonadaceae; genus Pseudoalteromonas; species Pseudoalteromonas sp. PSi26. The sequence continues at coordinate 118,615 of NZ_JBHNYT010000012.1, forward strand.
TTTTTACTCGATTCTGTGACACAAGAAAAATTTGAAGTACAACGCGAGGCTGTTAAAAATGAAAGGGGGGAGCGCGTTGACAATAAACCTTATGGCCGATTAAGTGAACGTGTTTCACAAGCAATGTATCCCGATGGACATCCGTATTCGTGGCCTACATTGGGATTTATGGACGATTTAAACCGCGCAAATGTGAATGATTTAAAAGATTTTTTTATAAAGTGGTATGGGCCCAGTAATGCCACACTCACAATTGGTGGCGATATTAGTGCTAGTGAAATTTTGCCATTGGTAGCTAAATACTTTGAGTCAATACCTAAGGGACCTGATATTCCAGCGGTAAATAAGAAGCCTGTAAAACTTAATGTAGATAGATATATATCAATAGAAGATAAAATTTATTTACCTTTATTAGGTATGAGTATCCCTACAACATATGGGCGCACAGAAGATGAAGCCGCCTTAGATGTACTTGCAGAAATATTAGGCGGAAATAACAACTCTATACTCTTTAAAAACCTAGTAAAAACAAAAACTGCAGTTAAAGTTGGCGTAGAGCATATATGCCAAGAGTTAGCGTGTAAGTTTACATTGTACGCTGTGGTTGCTCCTAAAACAGTTCAAAGTCTAGCTGAAATAGAAAAAAACATCCGAAATTCACTAGCTGAATTTGAAAAGCGAGGCGTGTTGGAAAGTGATTTAAACAAAATCAAAGTAAAAACAGAGTCACAAGCAATTCGTGAGCTTCAAAGCGTATCGGGTAAAGTATCTCGGCTTGCCGAATCGGAGACATTTACGGGTAATCCAAATTCATTTAGAAATGAGATTACTCGCTATAGAAATGTCACGCAAGCAGATGTTATGCGTGTATTTAATCAATATATTAAGGATAAGCCCGCCGTCATAACGAGTGTAGTACCGCAAGGAAAAACTCAACTTATAGCAGCACCTGATAACTTCATTCCGAAACCACATGATTTTAGTGAGTTATCTTCTGCATCAACAGATGGCTTAGTAGTCAGAAAGGCAGTTGATAAGTTTGATAGAAGTATACAGCCAGAGGCTGGGGCAAGCCCTGCTGTTAAACTCCCCAGTTATTGGGAAACTAAGACTGATAATGGTATTAATATATTAGGCACTCAAAGCACAGAAACGCCAACGACTGATATTTTAATAAAAGTACCTGGTGGCCAGTATCATGAAAGTAGCGACAAAGCAGGTCTATCATTTCTAGTGGCATCTCTTATGGGAGAGTCTACAAAAAGCTACACGACAGAAAAAATTAGCAATGAACTTGAAAAGTTAGGTAGCCAAATAGATATTTCGGCTAATAATACTCATATCAATGTGAACATATTTAGTTTGACTAAGAATTTAGATGCCACTTTAAAATTGCTTCAAGAAAAGTTACTTAAGCCAGCATTCAACCAGAAGGAATTTGCTCGCCATAAAAAGAAAAACATTCAGAACATAAAAAATGCAATGAAAAGTGCAGGGTATTTAGCTCATATTGCATATTTAAAGTTATTGTATGGCAGCAGCAACGCTTCTATAGATAGCAGTGGCACTGTGCAAAGTATAGAAGCAATTACACTTGCTGATGTTAAAAGCTTTTATAAAGCCAACTTTAAACCACAAGGTGCTCAAGTCATTATAGTGTCAGATTTAAGTGAAGCTGATGTCGAACCAAAAGTTAAATCAGCACTTGCTAACTGGCAAGGGAAAGGCCAAAGTTTTGATGTAGACTTTACCGAGCCTAACGTTCAAACAAACGTAATTTATCTTGTGGATAAACCTGGTGCGCCGCAATCACAAATTCGTATCGGTAAACGCGATATGGTTGAAGATATTACAGGTGAATTTTTTAAAGCTAATTTAATGAACTTTGCGCTTGGTGGTACTTTTAACAGCCGTATCAATCTAAATTTACGAGAGGATAAAGGCTATACATATGGTGCTCGTTCACGTTTTTGGGGTGATAAAACATCAGGTGGTTTTACAGCCTCTGCAGCAGTAAGAGCTGATTCGACTGCTGCGTCTATTACAGAGTTTACTAATGAGCTTAATAACTACGCTCAAAACGGTGTATCAGACGAAGAGCTGATGTTTATGCGTAAGGCAATTAACCAAAAAGATGCGCTTAAATACGAAACCCCTAATGCAAAACTTGGCTTTTTGGCACAAATTTTAGAGTTTGATTTAGAACCTAACTTTGTAAAAGAAAGAAATAAGATTGTTAGCACTATTAGTAAAGAAGAAATTAATGCTTTAGCTAAAAAGCACTTAAATGCTAAAGATATGATTTACCTAGTGGTTGGAGATGCAAAGACATTGCGTCCAGAGCTTGAGAAATTAGGTATGAAGGTTGTTGATTATAGTCTTTAATATTTAATTGAATAATCGGTATGATAAAGCAGCTTTTTAGCTGCTTTAATTTTATCTCTTCTCTATTCAGGGCTTATAAATATTTTACTTGTTAACCTATATAAAACTTCCAGAAAAAGAGGAGGATTTATGGCAAGTGGATGGGCGCGAGATGGCGCAATTCAAGAGCAAATAGATGCAAGTGTTAACGATGCAGTGCAATACGCAAGAAGTAACCTAATTTCAGGAGCTAGTGCTGAGCTTTGTGATGAGTGTGACGAGAAAATACCACAAGCAAGAAGGTTAGCATTACCAGGTGTGCGCTACTGCATTTCATGCCAAGCGGAATTAGAAGGGCTACCAAGTAATTCTAAGGCGTTTAATCGCCGTGGTAGTAAAGATAGTCAATTACGATAAAGGTGCCCAAGGCACCTTTTTTTATGGGTAAAATACTACACATTATTATTTATGATTTTTTCTGAATAAGCTCAATTGCATACCCATCAGGGTCTTTAACGAATGCAATTTGGGTTGTCCCACCTTTAACTGGGCCGGGTTCTCGACTGATATTTCCACCTGCCGCTTTTATGTCATCGCACGCTTTATATATGTCTTCAAATTCAATGGCGATGTGCCCGTAGGCGTCTCCTAAGCTGTAACTACTTTGATCCCAGTTGTATGTGAGCTCAAGGACGGTTGTATCTTTTTCGTCGCCATAGCCTATAAAGGCCAATGTATATCGGTACTCTTCATTTTCAGAGCGTCTAAGCTCTTTCATGCCGAGAATATGGGTATAAAACGCGATAGATTTTTCTAAATCGGCAACGCGAAGCATAGTGTGTAATAAGCGCATTTAATGAACCTCAGGCTTTATTTTTATGTAATTCATCAGCTATATCGATTTCTAGAAACATATTTAGAGACAGCTGATTATTTTATGAGTTTTAAATTATATGAGGGCAGGAAATGTGTATTACAAGCAAAGATGTACTCTTTAATATTTAGGTATGCCTAACTGAATCATCATTTGTTGATAGATGGATCAACAGTTTAACTTAATTACCAATTATGGCATTCAATGAAGATGGTCAGCCAATCTTACGATTATTGGTCAACCTCTTAAAGTCTATTTGTTTAAATATTATTTAACAACGTTTCGACATGGAAGTTTAATTTGATGGTCATTAACGTGTTGTATTTATTGGATTATATTATTTATATTAACTTTTGGTTGTAACTTTCTAGCTTACAGAAATAACTTATTGGTTGACAATAAAGGCGTTTGGTAATAATGTTTTTACATACCAATTGGTAACCTCTTGAGTGTTGTTGCTAAATGGCTTAGTAAATAATCAGAGTTACACATGATTATATAAGTAAATAAGAGATAAAAACGGTGCGTTTAATGAGAGTTAGATAAGCCATTTTACTTACTTTAAGAAGTACAAACCTTATTTTATTTATCTAATAAAGTGGCTCTACTGAATTAAATAAAGACAGAGCGTACCTATTTTATGGGGTAAATCATTACTCATAATCATAAAAGTTTGCGCCATCATATCTAGGAGTTATTCATGTCAAAACCTGTAATCGGTTTCATCGGTCTAGGCCTTATGGGCGGCAATATGGCCGAAAATTTACAAAACAAAGGCTATGAGCTGATTGTTATGGATTTGAGTAAAGATGCAGTTGCTGCATGTGTTGCTCGAGGCGCTAAAACAGCAAGCACAGCAAAAGAACTAGCTTCAGGTGCAGATATTGTAATGCTTTGTCTAACAACGTCAGCGGTCGTTGAAAAAATAGTTTACGCTGATGACGGTATTTTAGCGGGCATTAAAGAAGGCGCAGTACTTGTTGATTTTGGGACATCAATTCCATCTTCAACTAAAAAAATTGGCGCTGATTTAGCTGCAAAAGGTGCTGGTATGATTGACGCACCGCTTGGTCGTACACCTGCACATGCAAAAGATGGTTTATTAAATATTATGGCTTCTGGCGACATGGCAACTTTTAACAAAGTGAAGTCAGTGTTAGAAGATCAAGGCGAGAACGTTTTTCACTTAGGTGATTTAGGCGCTGGGCACACAACAAAGCTGATCAATAACTTTATGGGAATGACAACCGTATGTGCTATGTCTCAAGCGTTTGCTGTAGCAGAGCTTGCTGGTGTTGACCGTCAACAGTTGTTTGACATCATGTCTACCGGCCCGTCAAATTCTCCATTCATGCATTTTTGTAAGAATTATGCAGTAGACAATGTAAGCGACCTTGGTTTTTCTATTGCGAATGCAAATAAAGACTTAGGTTACTTTCTACAAATGGTTGAAGACTTAGGTACTCAATCAAAAATTGCAGAGGGTTCGTCTACTAATTTACAAGCGGCATTTGACGCGGGTATGGGCCAAGGTAACGTGCCAGAAATTTTCGATTACTTCAAAAAACTAGAAAAGTAATTTTTAGTTCTAAAGCGCTTTAAGTTTTTAATTAAAGCGCTTCATCACACATGACACCAATCGACTTAAGTCTTTATGTATTGTCAGCACAGTAATCTCTGATAGCGCATTTACTTAGTCACAACGAAAAAGAGTTAACTATGCGTTTGATTAATATAATAAAGCTTAGTCTAGTTCTCATCGGTTGCCTATCTACACAAATAGCGGCCAAAGATTATTTTGTAGACAACAAACAGGCTTTTAACGATATTGCGGCAAACTTAGTTGCAGGCGATAACGTTGTTCTTAAAAATGGAACTTGGCTTAATTTCGAAATTTTATTACAAGGCCAAGGTACAAAAAATGCGCCTATTACGTTAACAGCCGAAACACACGGCAAGGTTATTTTATCTGGCCAATCTAATCTTCGTCTTGCGGGTCAATATCTTGAGGTTTCTGGCTTAGTGTTCAAAGAGGGTTATACGCCAAGTTCAGCAGTAATTGAGTTCCGCCGCAATAAAAAAGAGTTAGCTTACCATTCACGCGTTACTAACGTTGTAATCGATAATTATAATAATCCAGATAAACGAGAATCAGATTACTGGGTGGCATTGTATGGCCAGCACAACCAGTTTGACCACAGTCATTTAGTCGGTAAGCGTAATAAAGGGGTTACTGTTGCAGTTCGTTTAAATACAGAACAAAGCCAGCAAAATTACCACAAAATTGATGATAACTTTTTTGGTTACCGCCCTACATTTGGTTCAAACGGTGGCGAAACTCTTCGCATTGGTACCAGCCATTACTCATTAACTGATTCACACACATTAGTAGAGAACAATTATTTTGAGCGTACTAATGGTGAAGTAGAAATTATTTCGGTTAAGTCAGGCAAAAATATTATTCGTAATAACGTATTTTTTGAAGCGCGCGGTACGTTAACGCTTCGACATGGTAACGGTAACCTTATTGAAGAAAACATTTTCTTTGGTAATGGGGTAGATCACACCGGTGGTATTCGCGTTATTAATAAAAACCAAATTGTTAAAAATAACTACTTACAAGGTTTAACGGGCTACCGTTTTGGTAGTGGTTTTACTGTAATGAATGGTGTACCAAATTCATCGATAAACCGTTATCACCAAGTAGAAAACGCGACCATTGAAAATAATACATTTGTAAATGTTCAGCACATACAACTTGCTGCCGGCAGTGATGCTGAACGAAGTGCTGCGCCTAAAAATAGTATCATGAAAAACAACCTTATTATTAACCAAAATAAGCAGCAGCCATTTACTACATTTGATGATGTAAGTGGTATTGCTTTTAGTAATAACGTTGCTAATACTAAAGTACTTGATGAGTTAGCCTATGGTGTAAAAACACAAACTGTTGCGTTAACTAAAGCGAGTAATGGTTTGCTTTACCCTGAATCTACTAACATTAAAGCGGGAGCAAAACGAGGCTTAAAAGTTCTTAAAAAAGAAGATACCGGAGTTAGCTGGTATCCGAAAATCCCGGCATTAATAGAGTTTGGCTCGGGTAAAGTCATTAATGTTAAGGCTGGCGAAAATGCGTTGTTAAATGCGATTGCCGATGCTAAACCTGGCGACGTATTGGAGCTTGCAGCAGGGCAATACGATATATCTAAATTAGTCAAAATAGATAAAACACTCACTATTAAAGCTAAGTTACAAGGTCAGGCTAAGCTTACCTTCCAACGTTCAACTTTATTTGAAATTCATGACGGCGGTAGTTTAAAGCTAAATGGTTTATTAATATCAGGTGAAAATGCCCCCGATGCGATTGGCAACAGTGTGGTTCGAACTCAAAAATGGGGCATGATTGAAAACTACCGCTTTGAAATGCATAACTCTAATATCACTCATTTAGATATTAATCATTCGTTTCACTTTTTTGTTACTGGCAAAGGGGCGATGGCTGATGACGTAGTGTTAATGAGTAATAAATTCGATAACGTAACCGGCAATGTAATCAGCCTTAATACCGAAATTGAAGACTTAGGCATTTATAACGCTGAGTACGTTATTGTAAAAAATAATACATTTAACAACGTGGATGGTGCTTTGCTTAAGCTCTATCGAGGTGGTAGTGACGAAAGTACGTTTGGCCCTCACCTTCAAATGAGCAATAACACACTAAACAATGTAGGCCTTGGTAAGCGTAATAAAGAGCAAGCGAGCGTGTATGTTCACGGTGTTCAAGTTACTAATATTACTGATAATCAGTTTGTTGAATCGGCTCCAATAGTCGTAGAGCATACTGTGGGTGAACCTAAAACACAGATATTAAACAATACATTTAATGCTACAAAATCGCCAAGTGCTAAAGAACTCAGAGTAAAAGGCCCACACACAGCGATAATAAAAAACAATAAAACGACAAACAAGAAGGCGGGGTAATAATGATCAAAATACTTAAACGTCTAAAAAGTTTTAAAATCGCGTCTTTAGCAGCGACCTTACTTTTATCTTTAGGGGCACATGCTGCGCACCCTAATTTAGTTATTACAACTGACGATGTAAAGTTGATGCGCCAAGCTATCAGCTCACATGAAAATGGAAAATTTGCACACGCTTATAACACGTTAAAAGCGCAAGTTGATGAGCAAATGGCAAAGCCAATTACCGTACCAGTGCCAAAAGATGGCGGCGGTGGCTATACCCATGAGCGACACAAAAAAAATTACCAACTAATGTACAGCGCAGGTGTGATTTATCAATTAAGCCAAGATGATAAATACGCAAATTATGTGCGCGATATGTTGCTTGAATACGCTGAGCTTTACCCTACGCTAGGGTTACACCCAAAACGTAAAATGAATTCTCAAAACCCAGGTAAGTTTTTTTGGCAAAGCTTGAATGAAGCAATGTGGCTTGTATACACCATTCAAGCTTATGACTTAATTCATGACTCGCTAAATGATGAAAATAAAAAAGTGATAGAAGACGATTTATTACGTCCTGTTTCATTGTTTACGTCAGTAGGTCAGCCTTCAACATTTAATAAAGTGCATAACCATGGTACTTGGGCTACTGCGGGTGTGGGTATGGCAGGTTATGTGTTAGATGAACCTGAGTGGGTAGAAAAATCACTTTATGATCTAAACAAATCTGGCAAAGGGGGATTTGTTAAACAGCTAGAAATGCTGTTCTCACCTCAGGGTTACTATAATGAAGGGCCTTACTATCAGCGTTTTGCCTTACTGCCGTTTGTTACTTTTGCAAAAGCGATAGAAAATAACGAGCCGCAAAGAAAGATCTTCGATTACCGCGATGGCATCTTGCTAAAAGCAATTGATACCACTATTCAGCTTAGTTACAACGGTTTGTTCTTCCCAATTAACGACGCCATAAAAAGTAAAGGTATTGATACGATTGAATTAGTGCAAGGTGTTACCGCTGCTTACGGTTTAACTAACGATGCAGGTTACTTAGACATTGCTAAGTATCAAGATCAAGTAGTCCTTACGGGAGACGGTTTAAAGGTTGCTCAAGCGCTTGATAACGAAAAAGAAACGCCATACACATTCAAATCAGTTGCCTTTGGCGATGGTAACGATGGAAACCAGGGCGCTTTAGTTATTATGCGTACTGAGGTAGGTGGCGATCAAGCACTTTTGTTTAAACCTGCAGCACAAGGTTTAGGCCATGGCCACTTTGATAAGCTTACATGGCAGTTTTACGACCATGGTAACGAAATTGTATCTGATTACGGCGCAGCACGCTTTTTAAATGTAGAAGCTAAGTATGGGGGTCGTTATCTTCCAGAGAACAACACTTACGCTAAACATACCGTTGCGCATAATACCGTTGTTGTAGATGAAATATCTCACTTTAATGCCAATGTAGAAGTAGGAAACAATAACTATCCAAAGCTTAACTTTTTTGAAACTAATGAGTTTGGCACTGTAGCAAGCGGTGAAATAAGCACAGCTTATAAAGGGGTTCAATTAAAACGTACTTTAGCACTTATTAACCTACCAGAGCTTGAAAGCACTGTAGCACTTGATGTGTTCGATGTAGATGCAAATAAAGCGCATCAATTTGACTTGCCTTTACACTATAAAGGTCAACTTATTGATACTAACTTTGGCTTACGTGCTAATACAAAGCAGCTAAAGGCTCTGGGTGAAAGCAACGGTTATCAACACCTATGGTTAAAGGGACAAGCGACGCCTGAAAAGGGGTTAGCAAAGGTAACATGGTTAAATGATAATGGTCGCTTTTATACGCAAACAAGCCTAGTTAATGGTGATGAGTCATTTTTATTTACTCAAATAGGCGCAAATGACCCTAACTTTAATCTACGCAACGAAAGCGGCTTTATTCGCCGGGTTGAAGGACAAAAACAACATACATTTGTGTCTGTTCTAGAGCCTCACGGTGAATATAACCCAAGTAAAGAATACACCTTAGAGGCTGTTAGTCGTCTATCTGAGTTAACGTACAGCACACAGGGTGATTTGATACTTGTTGAACTAAACGTAAAAGATACGCCTTATCTAGTTGCAATTAATAAGTCACAAAGCGCAGCTAAAAACGATTTCACATTTAAAAATAAGTCATTCACCTTAAACGACCGTCTTGGCGTTTATGCGTTGAAGAATAATTAGGAGTAATTAGGATGCAAAAGCAAAGTGCACATTTTTCATTTGGTGACAAAACTGAAATTGAAGATTTAGGCAATGGTTTAAAGCGTCAAATGCTAGGTTTTAACGAGGAGCTAATGGCCGTTAAAATTTGGTTTGAAAAAGGCGCAATTGGTTATAACCATGCACATAGACATTCACAAGTAACCTATGTAGTAGAGGGTGAGTTTCATTTTAACATTGACGGTGTAACTGAAATTTTAAGACCAGGTGATAGCTGTTTTATTCCTCCATTTGCAGATCATGGTGCTACGTGCCCAACAGGTGGTATTTTAATCGATACATTTAGTCCAGCTCGTGAAGACTTTCTTGAGGAATAATTATGCAACTTAAAGGCTTACGCTGGTGGGTTATTGCGTTAATCGCGTTAGCAACCATCATAAACTACATTGATCGCCAAGCACTTAGTGTACTTTGGCCGGATATTGTAGAAGAAATGTTCCCTGATGAATCTGCTCTAGAACGTAAACAAATATACGCAAACATTTCTATTGTATTTGTATTTGCCTACGCATTTGGTCAAGCCATTTTTGGTAAAATATTTGACTGGGTAGGTACACGTTTTGGTTTTGTTTTATCAATTGGTGTGTGGTCCTTAGCAACAATTGCTCATGCATTTGCGCAAGGTGTTTTAAGTCTGAGTATTTTTCGTGCCATTTTAGGTGTAGCTGAAGCCGGTAACTGGCCAGGTGCAGCTAAAGGAAACGCTGAATGGTTCCCTACTAAAGAACGTGCACTTGCACAGGGTATTTTTAACTCAGGTGCTGCAATTGGTGGCATTATAGCAATACCGCTAATTGCGTATTTAACGGTTTATTTTAGCTGGCAAATGGTATTTATTTTTGTTGGTGCTTTAGGTTTTTTATGGTTAGTGCCATGGTTGATTTTAGTGAAAGCGCCACCGGGAACTCATCCGTGGATCAGTGAAGAAGAGCGTGAATATATTTTAACGGGCCAAAGACGCGTTGATGACAATGGCGACGTAACAGGTGAAGATGAAGAAGAGTACAACCCTTCTACTGGCGAGCTACTTTCTCGTAAACAAAGCTGGGGCGTCATTATTGCATCAGCAGCGATAGATCCTATTTGGTGGTTATTTGTTTTTTGGATACCAATTTACCTAAACGAAGTGTATGCCATGGACGTTAAATCTATTGGTATATATGGTTGGGTTCCTTATGTAGGTGCTATGTTTGGTGCATGGTTTGGTGGTCTATTGGCTCAAAACAGACTTAAATCGGGTTGGAATACTGATAAAACCCGTAAGCTGACAATTACGCTTGGCTGTTTAATTATGCTCCCTGCATTATTAGCTATGGCAAACCCAGGAGGCCCAACTACGGCTGTTCTTATAATGGCTGTTATTCTGTTCGGTTTTCAAACGGCTATTGGTAATGTCCAAACTTTACCAAGTGACTTACTAGGTAAAAAAGCGGTCGGTACCTTGTCTGGTTTTTCAGGCATGGCTGCAAAATTGGGTGCGGTAGGCCTTACTTCACTTGTACCAATTTTGACTGCTGATGGAAACTATACACCGGCATTTATTATTGGTGCTTCACTTGCCATTATTGCTATGGCGGCAGTATGGATTTTAATTCCTAAAATCGAACCCCTTAAAAAGCCTGACTAATCTGCTTTAACTGCTATGCCAATACGCCAGTGTTTGCGCATAGCAGTTAATTACAAAGGATACTTTCAAAAATGAATACTATTTATTTTATGGGTGAATGCATGGTGGAGCTCAGAGCTATGAGTGCTGCTACGCTACATCAATCGTTTGCAGGCGATGTATACAATTCAGCGGTATATTTAAAGCGCTGTTTTGCTAAAGTCAATACGTCAGTGATTACAGCTCTAGGCCAAGACAACCTAAGTAAAAAGATGCGTGAGCGCTTTAAAAGTGAACAGCTTGATACGCAGTACGTCTTTAGTCACGAAAGTAAAGTACCGGGTATGTATTACATTGAGACCGATGAACATGGTGAACGAAGCTTTATTTACTGGCGCAGTGATTCAGCAGCAAAGAAAACCGTTGAATTTTTAACCCCCGATTGTGTTAGTCAATTATGCCAAGGTGACATGTTCTTTTTTTCAGGAATATCTCTAGCGATTATAGATAAAACATCACGTGACCAATTTTGGGCTATTTTAAAGCAACTTAAAGATGCTGGTGTAAAAATTGTATTCGATCCTAATTACCGAGCCCGTTTGTGGGAGAGTGTTGAAGATACTAAAGCGCAGTATCATTTAGCGTTTAGTATTGCAGATGTAACCCTTCCAGGGGTTGAAGACTTAACAACACTCTATAATGCACATAGTGTTGAGGCGGTCATCGAATACTTAAAACCATATCAAATTAATGAGATCGTTGTTAAAAATGGTCCTAATTCTGTTATTACACAATTAGAAAATACACTTCAAAGACACACAATTATACCTGTAACTACGGTTGTAGATACAACATCAGCGGGCGATGCCTTTAACGGTGTTTATTTAGGTGCTCGACTTTCAGGTAAGTCAATTGCAGGTGCAGTTCAATTGGGCGCTAAAGCAGCCGGAGCTGTTATTCAACAACCGGGTGCCATTGCACCAAAAGATGTTTTTCAGCATGCAATGGTTGAAGCTGGCATTTAATAAAATTTAAGGCCTCCATACCTCGGCCAAATTACTTAAACTAAAGGAACAACGTTATGACTCGCTTTTCTGAACTTATGTCAGGGCAAACACTGCTACCTATAATTCAAGCTGATACACCAGAGCAGGGTGTACAGATTGCAAAAGCAATGGCTAAAGCAGGCCTTACTCTGGTTGAAGTTGTGCTAAGAACAGATGCCTCTATTGATGCTTTAAAAGCCATTAAAGAGCAAGTCCCTGAACTTAAAGTTGGCGCAGGTACAGTGACTAACGACGTTATTTTAAAGCAAGCAATTGATGCTGGCTCTGATTTTATTGTTACCCCTGCGGTATCTCCTAAATTACTAACCGCACTAACAAAGTGTGGCGTACCTGTTTTACCTGGCGTATCAAATACCGGTGATATTTTAATGGCGCTAGAATATGGTTTTGAGGAGCAGAAGCTTTTTCCTGCTTCACTTGCTGGTGGGGCGCCATTTGTATCGGCTGTATCGAGTGTGTTTAGAACAGTTAGCTTTTGCCCAACAGGTGGTGTAAGCGAAAACAATAAAATGGATTATCTTTCTTTAAATAACGTATTTGCAGTGGGTGGAACTTGGGTTGCTAAAAAGGAATGGGTTTCACAAGAAAACTGGCAAGCTATTACTGATTCATGCATTCAAGCAATAAAATAGCAGGGAGCGCTAAAATGAATGATTTATCTCCAACTATTTTACCTGGTGTAATAGTGGGTGACGAGGTAAGTGCAATATATAACCATGCGCGTGCTAATCAGTATGCACTGCCTGCAGTTAATGTGGTTAGCACAACTTCTATTAATGCAACTTTAGAAACGGCTAAAAAAATGAAGTCGCCAGTTATTATTCAACTTTCTAATGGCGGTGCACAGTTTTTTTGCGGTAAAGGCCTTTCATTACCTGAACAACAAGGTGCAATTCTTGGAGCTGTGAGCGCAGCTAGGTATGTACATAGTGTTGCGGCGCACTACGAAGTGCCTGTTATGCTTCATACCGATCACGCAGCTAAAAAACTATTGCCATGGATAGATGGTTTGTTAGATGAAGGCGAAAGGCACTTTGCACTAACAGGTAAACCGCTGTTTAGTTCACATATGATCGATTTATCTGAAGAGCCATTAGAAGAGAACATAGAAATATGTGAGCGCTACTTAGCGCGAATGGCCAAAATAGGTATGACACTTGAAATAGAACTTGGTTGTACAGGCGGAGAAGAAGACGGTGTAGATAACTCTCATCTTGATAGCTCTGCACTGTACACACAACCAGAAGATGTGGCGTATGCATTTGAGCGTTTAAGTGCTATTAGCTCTAACTTCATTATTGCTGCATCTTTTGGCAATGTTCACGGTGTATATAAACCAGGAAACGTTGTGCTTACGCCCACTATTTTAAAAGAATCACAAGCTTACGTATCTAAAAAGTTTAATTTACCGAGTAATTCAATTAACTTTGTATTTCATGGTGGCAGTGGCTCTGAAGAAGAAAAAATTGCGGAGTCATTAACTTATGGCGTAGTTAAAATGAATATAGACACCGATACGCAATGGGCGTGTTGGAACGGTATTTTAGATTACTACAATACCAACCAGGCCTATTTGCAAGGCCAAATTGGCAATCCTACCGGTGACGACAAACCAAATAAAAAGTACTACGACCCACGCGTTTGGCTTCGCCACTCTGAGCAGCATATGGTTTCTAGGCTAACCCAGTGCTTTAAAGATCTTAATTGTGTAAATCGGTATAGCTCATGAAAAGACTAAATACAGTATTAAAAGAAGACGGCGTAAGAACGGATTTAATTTTGCTGATCCGTACCATTTTAGCCACAAGTAAAGAGATTGCGTTTAGGGTTGGCCAAGGTGAGCTGGCAGGGGTGTTAGGCTCAACAATGAATGAGAATATTCAAGGTGAAGTTCAAAAAAAACTAGATATTATTGCCAATCAATTGCTTAAAGATATTCTTCTTGAGGATAGTTCGGTCAGAACAGTGGCCTCTGAGGAAGAAGATCACGCGGTAGGTGGCCACCCTGATGGTGCATTTATCGTTGCCTTTGATCCGCTCGATGGCTCCTCTAATATCGATGTAAATGGTCAAATAGGTACAATTTTTACCATTTATTTGGCAAGAGACGACGTACCTTTTGACAGTGATGAGCAGTTTAACCAACCAGGTGTAAGCCAAGTGTGTGCAGGGTATGTTTTATATGGGCCATCATCATTACTTGTAATGACTACTGGTGGGCCTACGCGCTGTTATACGCTCGACTCAACACATGGTGGGTATTTACTCACTAATCCACAACTACAGATTCCTTCTCAAAGCCGAGAGTTTGCCGTAAATATGGCAAATTATCGTTATTGGGATGAGCCTACGCAAGTATATTTTGACAAGTTGCTTTATACATCTGAAAGCTTTGAAAAAAGTTCAATCCGTTGGAATGCGGCAATGGTTGGTGATGTACACCGAATATTATGTCGCGGTGGCTTATTTTTATATCCGCAGGATAAACGCGTTGGCAATGACAATGGTAAAATTAGGCTTTTATATGAAGCTAATCCGCTTGCAATGCTTGTAGAAAATGCAGGTGGTAAAGCCACCTCGCGCGGCGTTCGAATTTTAGATATAGCCCCTGATGATTTACACCAACGAGTACCCGTTACTTTAGGTTCAACTGAGCCCGTTGATTATTTTAATGATTCAGCGCTAAGCTAATTTACTATCCCCAATTTAGGTTGTTCAGTAACAGAGAAAGCTTTTCTCTGTTACCTCCTTTTTCAACTAATTACTTATCCTCGCGTTCTAGCAGTTGTTTATTACACTCACTCGTTTAGTAGTCGTTTGTGTTTTAATATGGTTTTGTAAAACCAATTGGTAAATCACTTATTTCATTGCTACTTGTATCACCTTCATATTCTATAAGTTTTAGGTAGGCTAGTGGGTAATATGTATGTGCTTTATTCACGCAAAGTCGCATTAAATTCAGTAAATAAGCTGGAAATATTATTCTTATTGTGGTTATATGACCAAGTTGGTTAACAATTTATTTTCAATTTAAGTGAATTTGGTAACAACGTATGCATTTATTTGGTAACACACACAATAGCTGGCCAAATATTTAACCTATAAAATGGAGAATAGAGGCATCATGAATTTAAAACACTTTGCACTATGTGCTATTGCAGCGGCAATAGTAGGTTGTGACTCTGACGCAAACAATAATGACAACGAATTGGGCGCCATTGCTCTGTCAGGTACAGCCACAAGTGGTCAAACATTAACAACAAGCGTATCAGATCCTGATGGTATATCAGGGGCAATTTCTTATTTTTGGTATGCAGATAATGAAGTCATAGATGGCGCTAACAGCCCATCTTTCACACTAACGGACGATCAAATTGGCTTAGCCATTACAGCTCAAGCTAAATACACCGATGATGGTGGTGTTAATGAATCGCATATTTCAGATCCTACTTCTAATGTTGCCGCCATAGCATTTCCTGCAAGCGTAACAATAGCGGGTGACGCACTTATCGGCTCTGAACTAACAGCAAATGTTGAAGACGAAAACGGCTTTGATAGCTTAACTGTTGTGTACGAGTGGTTAGCTGATGGCGTGGTTATTGAGGGAGAAGTGCTTTCTACACTAATGATTACTGAAGCACAGTTTAACCGTGTGATCACAGTTACAGCATCGTTTGAAGACGACCGCGGGTTTGCTGAGTCAGTGACATCAGCTGCTACGGCGCCTGTTGCGCGAGTGAATTCGCAAGGTGATGTAGCAATAAGTGGCACACCGACAGTCGGAAATACACTTAGCGCTGATATTACAGATATGGATGGCGTATCCGGAGAAATTACTTATCAGTGGTTCGCTGATGATGAAGAAATAGTTGGTGCAACTCAAAGTGAATATATTGTAGAGGCTGCATTAATTGGGCAAGCTGTCTCGGTACAAGTGACTTATACAGATGACAATGGTTTTGTAGAAGAAAATACATCAGAAAAAACAATTCCCGTATCTGCCGTTGCGGTTGATGAAGTGGGTAGTATTGCAATCATGGGCACATCGCCCTATTTGGTTGGCGGTGAGTTAACAGCACAACTAACAGACAATAATGGCTTTGAAGAAACAAATGTAACATACAGATGGTTTGCCGATGGCGTTGAATTAGCCGATACAAATAGTAAAACATTTTCTCCAGCGGCATACGCTGGTGCAATTATTTCAGTGAGTGCTTCTTACACTGACAACGACGGATTTGATGGCTCCGTAACTGGCTCACTAGAGACAGTAATTTACTCTCAATTGGTGAGCTCCCCAACAGAGCTGCTAAGTGCGGTAAGTGGCGGGCTTGCTGATGGTGATGTAGTTGGCCTCAACACCGGTGTTTACGCTGATATGGATGAAGTTTTACTTACCAGTGGTGTAACGATTCGCGCTGTTGAAGAGCAAACGCCAGTCATTAGTGGCGAAGTATGTATTCATGTTGCCGCAGGCGTAGAAGGTGCAGCTTTAACAGGCCTTACGTTTAAAAATATAGATACTAAATCAGGCTCATTTTGTGAAACGCAAGAAAGTGCGATTATTTATGCTGAAGGGAATAACTTTGAGTTTACTCAAAATACAATGGATGGTGATGAAGCGGATTTAAACAATTCGACTTACCACTGGTTAATGATCAAAGGGACTGGCGCGCTAATAGAGCGTAATACATTTAGTAACCGCGATAATGCCGAGAATGGCTCTGTCATTAAAATTTCTTCATCAGGCAGCGACCATGTTGTTCAATACAATTTATTTAGTGGCACGAGCGCTAACCCTAACTTTGGTAATTCAAGCCTTCACCTGATTAACTTGGGAAGCACAACTGGGGCTGATGCAGCAGACAATGCTAACTTTAAGATTCAATATAACCGAGTAGAAAACTTTGTAACGGGTCGTCGCTTAATGCGTGTGCAAACATCGGGTGCAACTATCAAAGGTAACACTGTGGTTAACCCTAATGGCGGGATTTCACTCGAAGACGGTGGTTTTAATAGCGTGACAGACAACGTTATTATTCGTACTACTGATATTGCAAGTTCGAGCGATCGCCCTGCTGGCGTATTAGTTACGCCTCTTGGCCACACTATTAGTAACAACTACATTGCAGGTATTCGTTCTGGTAATAAAGAGGCTGGTGGTATTGTATTTACTGCAAATCCATTCTCTCAAGCTGATGGTGGTGTACCAAACTCAGGCAACCAAGCTGTATTAGACGCAGCGGGTGACTTTACATTGACGGTAACAAACAACACGGTTTTGAACTCTCAGCAACCGATCGTGTTTAGTACTGAAATAGGTTCTCGTGCCCCAGTAGGTGATTGTGATGAACTGACAGCAGATAATGCACCTGTTCTTTATGGTTTAACTAAAAATGCATTTGTTATCAACTTTGATGGAAACCTTATTGCTAATGGCTTAGGTGATCAAACTGATGCAGATACCATTGAAAGTAGCGCCTTAACACAAGGATTATTTTATCCAAATACGCTTGATAGCGACCATGCATTTGAATACGACTGTGATTTAATCAAGCATGATACATCAGTATTAAGCAACAACTTTGGTTACATGGACAGCCGGGTATCGGGTGATACAAGTGGCGATTGGGTTGCAATCAGAAACCTAAATGGTAACGGTTCGTTTGATACAGATGGTGCGATTGACCAAGATCCAGCAGCAAATGGGAAAGAGGTGCTTGAATATGTAACGGCTACAAGCACTTTACTCGAAACAGATCCTGCTGGCTTACAAGCTGTGGCAGGTGCTAAATCGCTTTACTACATTCAAGCAAGTGATGTAGGTGTTGGCTCAACATGGGTTGTTAATAACGACTAACCTAAGTAAACACTCTTAATTAAAAAGCCCCTTTTTTGGGGTTTTTTTATGCCTGTGAGTAAAATATGACCGAAAAATGAGTTTGCTTTTCTAATTATTTTTCATTATAACGCCGCCTGACCCCTTGGTAATACTGGTTTGTGTAAATTGGTATGTTAATTGGTAATGCTTTAGTTGTTAAATTGGTTGATCATCCGTGGTTACTTGAGTATATTAACAACAGTTGTCACATAACTTATACAAATGAATTACAAGTCAACACACAACACTCACACAACAATAACCAACGGAGCATAAAAATGTCGTTGAAGTCTTCAAAAAATAATAAAATGCGTTCAGGTCAATTCGCACTGAGCCCAATAGCTAAATGGGTACGAACAGCCGCTATTGCGGGTGTGGCAAGCTCATGTGTTTTTTCTGCACACGCACAACAAGAACAAGCAAAAGCGACTGAGGTCGAGCCTGATGTAGAAATCATCAGTGTTACAGGTACACGCAGAACAATTCAAGATCAAATAGCCATAAAGCGCGAAGCCACAACCGTTGTTGATGGTCTTTCATCTGAAGATATTGGTGATTTACCCGCTTTATCAATTGGTGAAGCATTAGAGTCTATTACAGGCGCTGCATCACATCGTGAAAATGGCGGGGCAACAGAAATTACTATCCGTGGTTTAGGTCCATTTTTAAGTGCAACACACATAAACGGCCGTGAAGCGACTAATGGTAGTGGTGACCGCTCAGTAAACTTTTCACAGTTTCCATCTGAACTTGTAAAAAAAGTAGCTATTTATAAAACCCAAGATGCTTCGATGATTGAAGGTGGTGTTGCTGGTGTTATTGCTCTTGAGACTGTAACCCCATTAGATTTCGGTAAACAGCGTTTACAAGGTGAAGTTAAA
Source organism: Pseudoalteromonas sp. PSi26 (assembly GCF_054960575.1). NCBI lineage: Bacteria > Pseudomonadati > Pseudomonadota > Gammaproteobacteria > Alteromonadales > Pseudoalteromonadaceae > Pseudoalteromonas > Pseudoalteromonas sp. PSi26. Next base: position 137,521 of record NZ_JBHNYT010000012.1, read on the forward strand.
CTTAACTACAACCCTGACGAGAGTAATGTAGACAACTCCCTGCAAAGCGATTTAGGTTACCGTGGCACATTTAGCTATGTTGACCAGTTTGAATTTGATAATGGCCAAGCGGTGGGTGTTTCATTTGGTGTTCAACGACAGGATATAAGCCAGCCAGAGGCGGAATACCGAAGTTCTAGCCCTTCAGGCTCGTCTCTTTGGGCATGTTTAAATGATCCTACTAATACCAATGAAGGCTTTTACAGAAGTAGCGCTGGGGATTGTGAGGATCAGGTAAATGGCAGTAATAACCAAGGTTATGACACCGAGATCGATCCAGATACAGGAAAAGCGGTTAGTGATGGTACTCCATACGCATGGACTGGCAGCAGTCGAAGCTTTCGCCAAAACGAAACATCTGACGAGCGTGATGCGGTATTTTTTGCATTTCAGTATCAACCGTCTGCAGAATGGGATATTAATTTTGATAGCCAAATTTCTGATAGAACGCAACGAGAAGCACGCCATGATTTAATTTTCTTACAAAAGCGCGCAACGCCAGGCGTAACAGGACCATCACTTGTTACTAACGATGTTGGAGGCATTCTGCATTGGGAAGGTGAGGAGCGTATTGAGTCAGCCGGTGAGCAATTTTCTCGTGAAGAAAACTACCGAGGCTACGGTTTAAATATTGAGCACACGGTCAATGATAAACTTACTATTGATCTAGATTTAGCGTATTCAAAAACGTCGCGTGAAGAACTGCAAATTTCTAACCGAGGCCGCACCGCTGGCCGTAATTACTTTTCGTGGGATATGGGCGATAACATCCCACATTTTACGCTTACTGATTTTGACGTAACAGATATATCTAACTTTACTGACAGCTTAAGAACACGCATAGACCGCGAAAATGTTCGTGATAATAAGGTTGTGTCTGCCCGTTTAGATTTTGATTATTTACTAGATAGCGGCATGTTCACCACAATTCAAGGTGGCGTTCGTACCTCAGAGCTTAGCTTTACACAATTTGGTGGGAGTAACGGTAACGGTTCTCGTAATCAGTTTACATTAGGCTCAGGAGCTGAAGCACTCGATGTACTTCAAGGTTGTCAAATTGATTTTCCTGAATCAGGCTTTTTGTCTAGCGTGTCAGATGGAAATATCATCACGCATGTAGATAACGACGGTAATGTTGTAGACTCAGGCACAGGTTCATCATGGGCGACTTACGACAACGAGTGTTTTTCTCGTGCGGTGGTAGCCTCTAACGAAGGGGGCGTATTTGAATACCCTGAGGTTGAATACCAAAACGCAGGTACAATAGACGTTACAGAAAAAACAACAGCTGCTTATTTGATGGCTAATTACGATACAGAAATGTTTGGTAAGTTTATTCGTGGTAATTTTGGTTTGCGTATTGTAGATACTGAAGTAACATCAATTGGTTTTAGAAATAGTTTTGATGTTGTTACCAGTGATACAGGTGTACTTGATCTTGTTGAATCAGACACTGGCGCACTTGATAAAATAAAAGGTGGCGGTGATTACACCAAGTTTTTACCTAGTTTTAACTTAGTAGTCGATTACAGCGAAGATATTTTATTACGTGCGGGTATATACCGTGGTATGTCACGTGCAGATCCATCTGATTTGGGATATAGCCGCTCTTTCCAACAAGACACATCTGATACGGCCACTACAATTAGTGACCTGTTAGTGGGTGTTAACGGTTCTGGTAACCCAGATACACAGCCTCTAATGTCGTGGAACTACGATGCAGCATTTGAGTGGTACCCTAATGAAGATTCAATTTTTGCATTAAGCCTATACTACAAACAGTTCCAAGGCGGCTTTCAACAGCGCACAGTTATTGAAGACTTTGTTGTAGGGGGGGAAACCGTTTCATTGCCTATTACAAATTCAGTAACAAACGACGAAGAGAGTGAGATTTTAGGCCTAGAAACATCATTCTCATACCGTTGGGACAATGGTATAGGTGTTAAGTTTGGTTATAACTATGCCGACACTGATTTTGAATTTGAAGACAGCCTATACGGTGATACATTTGTAACAGACGTTGATGGCAATACAACTCAGCTTAAAGAAGGCATTGTTGAGCCAGGTTCTGTACCAGGGTTTTCTAAGCATGTATTTAGCAGCCAACTTTATTACCAAATAGGTGGCTTTGATACTGCGGTTATTTACAAATACCGTAGTGAGTATTTCCAACCTTATACAAGCAATGGCACACGCTTACGTTATGTTGATTCGGTAGGCGTATGGGAAATGCGTGCATCGTACAAAATTAACAAGCACTTTAGAGTTAAAGCAGAGGCAATTAATCTATTCAGTGCTCCTAAATCTCAAGACTTTTTTGTTGAAGATAACTTAGGTGAAGTAAACGATTACGGCCCACGTTTATTCTTAGGTTTAAGTTATAAACTGTAAAAGTTAGTAACTTATAAAACCCCCCAATTGGTTTAACTAATTGGGGGGTTTTTTGTATCTACGTGGATGTGCACACCTTTATCACTGACTTTTCTAAACTAAGCCATCTAAACTGATCGCAGGTTAAATTCCATTCAACTTTTACAGCCTTTGTTGTAAGCCAAAAAACTCCTTTGCATCTTTATAAGCGTAAATGCGATTAGTCTGTTTTATTTTTGTACCTTTTTATTCTAGCCAAAAGTCTAATAGATTTTTAATTGGTTAACCAATTTAAGGGTTTTTATACTTTTATAATTAAAAGTTTTCATTTTATAGCTAAATAATATAACGGAATAATGAACTTAAAAATACAATTTAACTACTGCTATAGTGTTACATACCTGATTTGAAAACTATATGTATTACAGGTGGTTGTATTTTTTTCCTACATTTTTGTAGTTGTCAGGTATAGGGTATTTATTTTTGGTAATAACAAATTTGAATTATTCCATATTATATGACTTACATTTTGGTTGACCTTTTTTGTTTTGAGTGTAAATATTCAGTTAACATTTTGTAATACACTAATTCACTTTTTGTATAAGAAGTAACAAGTAGCATAGCGTTTCACACACAGGAAAAAACTATGAATTATAATTTATCAAAAATCACACTGGCGGTTATATCTGCGACAGCTATGAATATGTCTCTCTCTGTTCATGCGCAAGAAGAGACCAAAAAGGTTAAGGATGATCTGGAGGTAATTGAAGTTTCTGGTATACGTCAGTCTTTAACTAATGCACTTGCTGAAAAACGTTCAGCAGATAGCCTTGTAGAAATTATTCAGTCAGAGGATATTGGTAAGTTACCTGACCAAAACTTAGCTGAAGTACTTGAGAACGTGACGGGGATTCAAATTACACGTCAAGCAGGTGTTGGTACGGGTGTACAAATTCGTGGTACCGATGCAAACCGTACTGAAATAAACGGTGTATCAACAGTCGGTTCAGGTTCTGGACGCAGCGGCATTAGCTTTGAAGATGTGTCAGCGTCGATCATATCTAGTTTAGAGGTCATCAAATCTCCTGAAGCTAAAACAATCGAAGGTTCAGTAGGTGGAACAATAAACCTTAAAACAATTCGCCCACTTCAACTAGGTGAACAATTAGCCACTATTAGAGTGCAAGGCGAGAACAGCAGCCTAAGCACTGATAGCGGTTTACAACCTCGTTTTTCAGGTACCTTTGCAGACAATTGGGAAGGTGACTTTGGTAAATTTGGTGTTTTAGTCAGTGGCAGTTATGCCGAGCAAGATGTGACTGCATTTCGCCCGCGTGCAGATAGAGATAACATAATTACCGCTGATAGCGGGGTCGCGAGTGCACAGTCTTTCGACTTTTTACCAATCCAGTTCTTTGTGCAAGATTACGATAACTACGAATACGAAACTAAAAACTTTGTAGGGACATTAGAGTGGGCACCAAACGACAATACGAAGTTTTATTTTGATGCGGTAGTTAACGACCAAGAACGTCGCCAAGAAAGCTCTCGTGTTCAGGCGTCGGGTGTCAGTGCACTCAATGATATCTCTGTACCAGATGCTTTTGAAACAGTTAACTTAGGTTCGCTAGGTGGCACTAACCTAGGGTCAATTCAAGCGGCTTTACGCGGTGTAATCCCGGTAAACTTAGCGAATGACGACGACGATCCAAATCTACGTTTTTCTAGTGATACAAATTCTCGTGTAACCGACAGCAACATTTTTAGATTAGGCGGTGAGTGGCAAGGTGATAAATGGTTTGTAAGCGCTGAGGTTGCATCGTCATCTTCTGATACAACAACACCAAGCTTTAATACTACGCTTAATTTTATTAACCCTAATGCCCCTTTAGACGCTGGTGGCGGTAACGATAACAGCGTGCCATTTGAATACGATTTGTCTGGTGGTGCATTAGCTTTTGGTATTGCAGAGGGGGCTGATTATGCACCGACTGTTGAGCAATTACTTGACCCTGCAAATGTGGTACTACGTGACGTAAATATTGGGCAAGATACCGTTGAGAACTCTGAAGATGCGTTCCGTATAGATTCAACATATTACACAGATTCAATTGTTACTTCTGTTGATTTTGGTTATCGCTACAGCAAATCCGCGAGTAAGCAGAATGAGATCACATCAAGTGTGGGTTTGCGTTCAATGGCAGATAGCCCAAGAGGTGATTTATTCGCTGACCTTTTAGTAGCTGGCCCGGATAACTTCAATGAGGCTGATGGCCGCTCGTTATATATTGGCGACTTTTTACTTATTGACCCAGAACTCGTGGCTTCAGACCCAGATGCAGTACTTGCAACACTTCAGCAAGCATTACAAACTCATGGTTCTAGCCGCACGCTAAATGCACCAACTTCAAGTTCTTCTGGCTTTTTTGACATAGAAGAAATTACCCACGCTTTTTACGCGCAAGCTAACTTTGAATACGACATGTTCCGCGGTAACTTTGGTTTACGTTATATTCAAACCGATGTTGAATCGACAGGTAACTCAGTAACACAAGATGGCAGTGGTAACGAGCTTGTAACGCGTATTACCAATGAATCAGATTATAGCTTTGTATTACCACGTTTAAATTTAGTTGCCGATGTGTCAGAAGATGTAGTGGTTCGTTTTGGTGTAGGTAAAGATATTCGTCGTCCAGATTATAACGATTTATCTACTTCTATTACTTATAGCACGAGCCCAAATGATGAAGTTGAATTTGGTAACCCCGCGTTAAAACCTGAAGAAGTATTATCTTACGATTTATCAGCAGATTGGTACTTTACTGAAGCGAGCGTATTTAGCGTAGGTATATTCCATAAAACACGTAAAGAACTTCATGTTAATCAGCTAACTTCGCCGGTAGAAGACCCAGTAACAGGATACAGAGATTTAACAGACCCATGTGAAGGTGGGGGCATTTTCAACCCAATTGCCGACATTAACGTATTTGGCCCTGAAAATGGTCGTGGTGTATGTGTAGGTACTGAGACAAAAGTAAACGACACTGGCGAAACAACCCAAAAAGGGATTGAGTTTGCGTTCCAGTATGACCTATCTAGCTTTGAAAAAGATTTAGGATGGGCGTCGGGCTTTGGTGTATTAGCTAACTATACCATTCAAGAGTTCTCTGGTGGTGAAACTGTTAATAAGGCCACTTCAAGAGCAAGCAATGTATTTGCTGCAAGTACCGGTACACCGGGTATTGAAGTAAGCGAAATACAAGGGCTACTTAACTTATCAGAAAATGCCTATAACTTTACTCTGTACTATGAAAAATTTGGTTTATCAGCACGTATGCGTTACACATGGCGTGAAGGTTACCGTTCTAATGATTTTGGTAGTACATCTAGCTTCCCATGGGGCTTTCCAGTGGTGCAAGAAGACCGTGGTCAGCTTAATGCAAGTATTAGTTATGATGTAAACGAGCAGCTTAATATTGGTTTAGAAGCCGTAAATATCACAGAGTCTGAAATCAGTCAGTCATGTGTTAACGAAGGCTCGCTACTATGTTTCCAAGGTCTTACTGACCGTCGTATTACGTTTGGTGCTAGTTACCGTTTTTAAAATTTATGTTGAAAGTGTGTAGCCTTTGAACGGGCGTTAAAAGCAAGCCATTACGGCTTGCTTTTTTTTACAAATAAATTTGATGTTAACAGTGCTAAAAATATATTGAAGAGGGCAGCCGCATAGCAAAGCGTTTGCCTGGTTACTGATCAGGTTTAGGTGTCTTAATAATAACTGTTTAATTGAGGAGGGTATTAAAAGTTTAACTTGCGAAGTAACGCATAATTTATTTAGTACGAATAGTTTTTAATTACTTTTATTTTTCTAGTTTTAACCTATCTTTTTATTATGAACTTAATTTTTATGAAAAAATTATGAAAGATATTAGTGATTTAAATTTTAAAAACCTACTTGAATACGCTCAGGTAGGTGTGGTTATTCATAATTGGGATACATCGATTGTTTACATAAATCCGACGGGGTTAGCGTTATTGAAATTAGACTACGAGCAAGCAATTGGAAGAGATATTTACGATCCTCATTGGACACTCATCGACGAGCAAGGCAACCTCATGGCCGTTGAGGACTATCCCGTTAATGTTGTTAAATCAACAAGAAAGAATGTGGTCAATAAAGTTTTAGGTGTTGTTGGCGGGTCAAGTAAGGAAATAAGCTGGTTTATGGCCAATGCTTATTTTGAAGGACATGACGATGATAAAAATTTTATAGTAGTGACTCTTACTGATATTTCTGATGCTAAGCAGCAAATTTCGTTTCACGATGTAGTAGAAAATACGCAAGACATGGTGGTTATTACCGATGCAAAAAATATTAAACACCCTGAAGGACCTAAAATAATTTATGTAAATAAGGCTTTTGAAACTCTTACAGGCTACAGTTCGTCAGAGATAATTGGTGAAACACCCAGAATTTTACAAGGCAACTTAACCGACCCCCAAGCTAAGCAAAGAATTTATTCTGCATTAGAGCGTCACGAAGAAGTAACGGAAACACTGCTAAATTATGATGTGAGAGGAAGGCCTTACTGGGTTGAAATGAATATTATCCCGTTAAAAAATAAGTTTGATGAGGTTACTCATTTTGCAGCGATTAAACGGGACGTTTCAAAAAGTAAATTTCAAACAGAACAGTTAGAAAAAAGAAATAAAGATTTAAAAGAATTAAAAGTTAACCTAGAAAACTTAGTACAAGAAAGAACATTTGAACTTCAACAAGCTAAATCGCAGCTTGAAAAAATAGCGTTTTTTGATCCGTTAACTGGAATTCCTAATCGTCGCTTTTTTTCTGACCAGGTTAATAAATTGGTTAGGTCTAGTATTCGACACGGGGGGCCTGTTGCATTTGGAATATTTGATGTTGATAACTTTAAACTAGTGAATGATACCTATGGCCATAATGTGGGTGACCGCTTACTGGTTGAACTAGCGAATTTACTAACGCACATTCTGAGAATTGATGATGTATTTTGCCGCTTTGGTGGTGAAGAGTTTGCTTTTGCTGTTATTTTAAAAGAAGTCGACGATGCTGAACGCGTTGCCGAAAAAATTATTAGTGCAATTAGAAATCTTAAAGTGCCTGTTGAAGGAGAAAACACAATAAATGTAACCGTAAGTATGGGGTTAAACGTGGTATCACCAAGCAACAGCACTGATATAGATGATCACATAAAAATATCTGATTCAGCTATGTACCAAGTTAAAAAGTCTGGCAAAGATCGTTATAAAATTATTTATGAACCATAAGATAAGTTGGGTTATGCAGTGTTACTAAGCTAATAAGTATAACTTTTCACAAGTTAGGTACTCACTCTTTTACATGTATAAACCGTTAAAATATCGCCTTTATTGTGCTAATTTTGTTGGCTCCATTGCTTGAGCGATAAGCCGTACATTCTTTTAAATTCTCTGCTGAACTGAGAGCTGCTTGCATACCCCATTTCCATTGCCGCAACGTTGACGTTGGTACCTTGTGTAGTGGTCAACTAATTTTGGCCACAGTTTTAGAATCTTGATATCTAATCTCAGATTCATTCGGCGCTAAACCAGCATTATAATGATGTGGTCTAACATTACTGTAATATCCGTTGATATAATCACTCACACTATATTTAGCTTCTTTAAAGTTCTCATATCCAATCTTTGGCATCCACTCCGATTTAAAGCTTCTAAAAAATCGTTCCATTGGCGCATTATCCTAACAATTTCCACGCCGACTCATGCTTTGTATAATTTTATAGCGCCATAAACGTTGGCGGTACTTCAAGCTTGTATAGTGGCTTCCTTGGTCTGAGTGAAACATGAGTCCTGTCGGCTTTCCTCTGCTTTCATACGAGAGTTCAAGCGCTTTTAGCGTTAAATTAGTATCTGGCGACAACGACATGGCCCAGCCGACTACTTTACGTGCAAATAAATCAATAACAACGGCTAAATAAGCCCAGCGATTGCCTGTCCAAATGTACGTTACATCACCGCACCATAAGGTATCA
>NZ_JBHNYT010000013.1:0-134993 GCF_054960575.1 Pseudoalteromonas sp. PSi26
GGGGTCGCATTATAGGGAGATCCGAAAACAGATCAACCCTTTTTTGTAGAAAACTTGAAAAAACATGCTGTTCGCACGTATTTTAATCGAAACGATTACTTTAAACACTAAAAAGGCCCATAAGAGCCTTTTTAGTTAATGAACGATTAGCTTCCAACCAAGTTTACTTTGCTGTTTAGACTCTTGTTGAAGCTCACTTGCCATTAGTGGATGTTCTTTTAACCAGTCATTTTCGAATGTTAATGTTAACACTTCATTTTTAGCAGTTAATTCAAAGTTTGGCAGAACATCATCTTGTCGTCTCATTGACAAAATAACAGATACCCGCAGCAATCTTACTATGTACTGCGCAAGAAGGTTGTTTGCACCTAACGTGCTAAAACTGTCTTTTGGTATATCAGAGCGATGCGCATTAGCTACTGCCACAATTAATTTGTGCTCTGATTGTGAGAAACCAGGCATATCGGTATTTTCTAGAATATAGGCTGTATGCTTGTGATATTGCTTATATTCAATTAATAAACCGATTTCATGTAACTGCGCAACCGCCTTCAGTAGAGGTAAGCCGTTTAAATGATTAATTGGCCAATCTTCATTGATGCTTTGTGCAAGCTCAATAGCTAAACTAGAAACTCGTGATGCTTGTTTTTGGTCAACATGGTACCGACTCATGAACCCATCAACTGTTCGCTTTCTTATGTCGCTATTATGAAACTCTGGAATCATGCTATATAAAACACCTTCACGAAGTGCACCGCCTGCAAGCCCCATTTTTTCAATTTCTAATGATTCAAACAAAGCAATCAGAATAGCAAGACCCGATACAAATACCAATCGACGGTCTTCACTTAAACCTGGGAGGTCTAGCGCAGCAATGGTTTTAAATGCAATTGATTGCTCTTTTATTGAATTAAGCTTTTTTAAAGTAAGAAGGTCATCAAGGTTTTGTGCCACCATTATTTCTTGAATAGCCTGCACAGTACCTGATGCGCCTGATGCAATTTGCCACCCTGCGGCTTTGTATTCAGGTGCTATATTATCAATAACAGCTCGAGCAGCCTTTATAGCGGTATTGAAATTACTATGTGTTAATAAGCAATCTTTAAAATAACGCTCAAGATAAGTAACACACCCCATGTTGAGGCTCTTATATAAAAGGGCATCAAATTCTTTACCAATCACTACTTCGGTACTTGCGCCACCAATGTCAATAACAAGCTGTTTGCCAGTACATGCTGAAGTGTGCGCTACACCTTTGTATATGGTACGCGCTTCTAGTTCACCACTAATAACATTGATTTTATGGCCAAGGATTTTTTCAGCTTGCGTTTTAAACACTTCAGCATTAGTTGCCAAGCGTAATGTAGCTGTTGCGACTATTGTAATATTTTGATTTGGAATATCTTGTAAACGCTCAGCAAAAAGCGCGAGGCACTCCCAGCCTCGCTGCATAGCCTCAGTACTTAATACATTATCTTTATCAAGCCCTGCGGCTAGCCTAACCTTGCGTTTTACACGACCAATAGTTTGTAAACCGCCAGCCACTGATTTGGCAATAAGCATATGAAAGCTATTTGATCCCAAATCAATAACTGCGTATACATTTTTTTGCGGTATAAGTTGCCCCACCGTTCAAAAACCTCTAGTTACTACTACTTATGCAAACGGTTTATTACGACCGTCCTTTTTGGTAACTATTATTTGGGCGACGTCCGTTGTTGTTACTACGATTACGAGGACCATTTGAATAGTTGCGCTTTCTTTGAATAATAGGCTTAGTTAGGTCATCTAACAAAGCGGCTTTATCGTAATGAGATAAAGGAATGCTGTGCTCTATATATTCTTCAATTTCATGTAGGTTGTATGCATATTGCTCACACGCAAAGCTTATTGCATGTCCTGATGCACCTGCACGACCTGTTCGACCAATACGATGAACATAATCCTCACAGTCGTCTGGTAAGTCAAAGTTAAATACATGACTTACTTCTGGTATATGCAACCCACGCGCAGCAACATCAGTTGCAACTAAAAAGTCTAATTCGCCTTTGCTAAATTGCGCTAAAATGCTTTGACGTTTTTTCTGGTTTACATCACCCGTTAGCATACCAACACGATGACCATCAGCTTTTAACCACGCATACACGGTTTCACAGCTGTGCTTAGTGTTTGCAAACACAATGGCTTTATCAGGCCATTCTTCTTCAATTAAAGTTAATAAAAGCTTAATTTTATCTTCTTGTGAAGGATGAAATAGCTCTTCTTTTATGCGTTTACCGGTTTTTACGTCTGGCTCAATTTGTACATGCTCTGGATTGGTCATGTGTTCAAAAGCAAGTTCTTGCACGCGGTATGATAAAGTCGCAGAAAATAATAAGTTTAATCGCTTTGACGTATCTGGCATACGATCAAACATGTAACGTATATCTTTTATGAAGCCTAAATCGAACATACGATCGGCTTCGTCAAGCACGACAACCTCAATTTCATTAAGGGTGTAACAGCCTTGCTTGTACAAATCGATTAAACGACCTGTTGTGCCAATTAAAATATCTACGCCTTTTTCTAATTGTGCACGTTGTTTTTCGTAATCTTCGCCACCATATACTAAACCTAAGTTAAGATTACAGTGTGGCGCTAAAATTTTTGCATCTTTGTGTATCTGAATCGCAAGCTCCCGAGTTGGGGCCATGATCAGGGCTCTTGGATGTTTACTAGGTGCTTTGCTAGATTGTAATAACCGATGGCACGTGGCAGTTAAAAATGCCAACGTTTTGCCTGTACCAGTTTGTGCTTGGCCCGCGATATCGCGTCCGTCACAAATAAAAGGTAGGCATTTTGCTTGAATAGGTGTGCAATATTCAAACCCATTCTCGGTTAAACCGGCAACCACTTCCGGTGCGATAGCAAAGTCTGAAAACTTTTTATCGGTTAAATGTGTCTTAGTCATAGCGTTTAAGCATAACGTTTAAACTTGCAATAAGAAACAAGAGTGTTTAAATACGCACTAAATATTTCGCCTAACTAAATCGGAGAGCGCAATGAGCGAGAAAATAATCCAAATTACTGACGATAGCTTTGAAGCTGACGTATTACAATCAGACAAGCCTGTACTAGTAGACTTCTGGGCTGAATGGTGCGGACCTTGTAAAATGATCGCCCCTATCCTTAACGAAGTTGCTGATGAATACGACGGCCGTGTTGCTGTTGCTAAACTTAATATTGACCAAAATGCTGGCACTCCGCCTAAATTTGGTATTCGTGGCATCCCTACTTTGCTTCTTTTTAAAGATGGCCAAGTTGCTGCAACTAAAGTTGGTGCACTTTCAAAAACACAACTTATCGAGTTTTTAGATAACAACATCTAATAGACTAGAACTAAAAAAGGGCTTTTTGCCCTTTTTTTGAATTTATTTTGTATAAACACTGGACGCTATGCCAGTGAAATGCTAGTTTATAAAGCCAACTAATCCTTAGTTATATTCAACCAACCTCACTCAACGATCAAAGCGACTTTGAGTATGACAATTGTAATAAAGAACCCACCAATATGCATTTACGCGAATTAAAAGACAAGTCTATAAAAGAACTTGTAAACTTAGCTGAGTCCATGGGGCTCGAAAACGTAGCCCGCTTAAGAAAGCAAGATATCATTTTTACCATATTAAAATCCCATGCCAAAGGCGGAGAAAATATCTTCGGCGGTGGTGTGCTTGAGATTTTGCAAGATGGTTTTGGCTTTTTAAGATCATCAGAAGCTTCTTACTTAGCTGGCCCAGATGACATTTATGTATCACCGAGCCAAATTCGCCGCTTCAGTATGCGTACTGGCGACTCAATTTCAGGCCTTATTCGTCCACCTAAAGACGGTGAACGTTACTTTGCATTACTTAAAGTAAACGAAGTTAACTTTGATAAACCTGAAAATTCTCGCACCAAAATTCTTTTTGAAAACTTAACCCCACTACATGCAAACGAACGTTTCCGCATGGAGCGTGGTAACGGTAGTAAAGAAGATATCACAGCTCGTGTACTTGATTTAGCATCACCAATTGGTCGTGGCCAACGTGGTTTATTAGTAGCACCGCCAAAAGCGGGTAAAACAATGCTACTGCAAAACATTGCACAATCAATTACGCATAATCATCCTGATGTAACGTTAATGGTTTTACTAATTGACGAACGTCCTGAGGAAGTAACTGAGATGCAACGCCTTGTTAAAGGTGAAGTTATTGCATCAACGTTTGATGAGCCTGCATCTCGTCACGTACAAGTTGCCGAAATGGTTATCGAAAAAGCAAAACGTTTAGTTGAGCATAAAAAAGACGTTGTTATTTTACTTGATTCAATCACGCGTTTAGCACGTGCTTACAACACAGTTATTCCTTCATCAGGTAAAGTACTTACCGGTGGTGTTGATGCTAATGCACTTCACAAACCTAAGCGTTTCTTTGGTGCAGCACGTAACGTTGAAGAAGGTGGTAGTTTAACAATTATAGCCACTGCGCTTATCGATACTGGCTCAAAAATGGATGAAGTGATCTACGAAGAGTTTAAAGGTACTGGTAACATGGAACTACACCTTAACCGTAAAATTGCGGAAAGACGTGTATTCCCAGCTATCGACTTCAACCGCTCTGGTACTCGCCGCGAAGAACTACTTACTAAGCCAGATGAGCTACAAAAGCTATGGATTTTACGTAAAATTGTTCATGAAATGTCAGAAATTGACGCGATGGAGTTTTTAATCGATAAACTGTCAATGAGTAAAACCAATGATGAGTTTTTTGATTCGATGAAACGCCAATAAGTACGTTGAAGTAAAATAAAAAAAGCGCCTAGGGCGCTTTTTTTGTATTTATTATAATGTGTATTTACGTTTCATTGTATTTTTGTAATACGGCTTGCAGCTCTGACACAAACTGTTTAATGTATTCTTTATCTTTAATCCCTTTTTGCAATAAGGCGCTGTCTAAATTTTTCGCAGCTGAAGCTATTTCATCTAAGGCAAACATTTGTGCCGCACCTAATATTCGGTGGCTATCTTTTTGCAAAGCATCATAGTTTTCACTTAAAAAATGCTGTGTAATGTTGTCGCTTTCTAAGCTGAAACTTTGTTTAAAGCTTATTACTAAGTCACTGATATCTATGTCACTTGGTGCATTAGGTCCGTCCGAATGAACCTGGTCTAAATTTTCTGCCAAGGTTTTATAAAATAAGTCTTTATCCAATGGTTTTGCAAGGTACCCGTTAAACCCTAATGTAAGGTAGTCGTCAATTTCGTGACTCATTGCATTTGCAGTGAGCGCAAAAATTGGCCGTTGAAAACCACATTTTTTCAATAGCTCAAAGGCTGCTCGACCATCCATTATAGGCATTTGAATATCAAGAAGTACAAGGTCTGGGTATATTTGTAAACATTTCTCTACAGCTTGCTCACCGTTTTCGACTGCAATTACATCAAGCCCTAAAGAGCGCAAATAACGGCTAATAAATCTGCGGTTATCTGCATGATCTTCTGCAAGCAAGACAGTACCGCTTAGTTGCACTTTATTTTGCTCTATTTGCCCAATATCACTTTGTTCACTGGATACTTGCGCACAAGGTAAAAAGAACGAGAATTGACTTCCTTTTTTATATTCACTTTGCACGCTAATATACCCACCCATCATAGAAGCGAGCTGCTGCGATAAACTAAGCCCTAAACCTGTACCACCAAACCGCCGACTAATGCTGTTATCTGCTTGGCTAAAGTATTCAAAAATGAGTTTTAATTGTGAGGAGTTCATACCTATACCGGTATCTTTAACTATCAGTACAATACCCTGCTCTGTTTTATTTAATGCAATTAATACCTGCCCTGACTGGGTAAACTTAATAGCATTGGCACACAAATTAATGAGAATTTGTTTTACTCGCATTATATCAAGGCGGGTGTAAAACTCATCGCCCACCTTATTTTCAAGCACAAGCCTGAGATTTTTTGCTTTTGCCTGAGGGTTAAACATTGCGTGCACATCATTAACCAGTTGGACCATGTCAAAACACGAAACATTAAGCTCTAACCTATTCGCTTCTATTTTACTTAAATCGAGTACATCGTTTATTAAGCTTTTTAAATGATTACTGTGCCGTTGAATAATAGCTAGCTCATCTTTTAGCTGTTCAGGCTCGTATAAACCATTCATTAAATCATCTGTTTGTCCGAGAATCGCCGTTAATGGTGTTCTTATCTCATGGCTAACATTAGCCAAAAATTGACTTTTAACATCATTAGCTGCTCTCAACTCTTGGGCAACACCTTGAAGCTCTGCTGTGCGTTGCGCCACCTGTTCAGCTAAATATTGTTTTGCCCGTTTTTCTGCGCCGCGTCGGTATAAAGCAACCCCTGTCACTATGACTAAAAATAACAGTACAAAAATAAACACCGTTAACTGCGAACGCTGATGCATTTTTAGTTCTTGTAATTTACGGTCTTGTTTCAGCTCTTTAATTTCTTGATTCAATTGTGTGGCTTTAAATTGTTTTTCTAGCACAGCTAGGGCTTTAACAATAGAGTCGCTTCTTAATTTACGTAATTCGTTATTGTACTTTTCATGCAACTGCATTGCATTTTCGTAATTTCCCCTGCTCGCTTCAATCAAAGCGTGGGTGCCAAGCCCATCTCGCATTATGCGATCATTACTATGCTCTTCAAGTAATTCAAAAACACGTTCAATATTCGTTTTTGCCTCATCTAACATTCCCCTTACAAGCTGGACTTTTGCGAGAGTTTGCAGTGCAGTGAGCTCTAAGTTTTTGTTATCAATTTTAAGTGAATACTCTATCGCTAATTGCGCTTGCTCATACGCTAATTCCACTTTATTAAGAATAATATTGGCGTTTGCAAGGTTAGTGTACTGAGTCGCTAACTTATTCACATCGTTGACGGATAGGTAATAACGGGTTGCTAATTGGTAGTAATGCACCGCTAAATCTAGCTGGTTGCTTTCAAAATAAACCACCCCCATATTGTTATGCACCAAAGCAATACCCAAATTATCATCTAACTTGCGAAAAATTTTTAACACATCTTGATAAATACTCATGGCATTTTCATAACGAGATAAGCGTGTATACACGCCCGCTATGTTAAGTAAAATATCGCTTTTATCTTGTTCACTACCTACTTTTTCGTAAATCTCTTTTGCTTTTAGGTAATAATCAAGCGTTGCGACCAATTTATGCATACCAAAATAAGCTAAACCAATATTATTCAATAAATTTGCTTGTTCTAATGCTTGGTTATTAATTTTTGCAATATCAAGCGCGCGGGTATATTGAGTAATCGCTTGTTTAAACAAGCCCTGATAAAAAAGCGCAACACCTTGCATTTTAATTGCACGAAAGTGCTCGCTAGGAAGAAGTGATCCAGAAGTTTCTTGCTCTAATAATTTAAAGTAATTAAAGGCATCGCTAAACTGACCGCTCGACAGCGCAGTATCGGCAAGGCCTGCATATATCAGAGTACGACTTTGAGTTGTAATGCGTTGGTTATTAAGTAATGTGTTACCTAACTCAAGCTTTGCATCCCATTGTTGTTGTTGTTTAAACTCTTCTAATAATGGTTCTGATTGTTGAGCATAACTTGGCAAATAGAACAAACTGCATACAATGAAAAAGAGGCACTTGAGCTTGCCATGCATAACTTTAATCCTTCAAATTGTTACGTGTAACAATGTAATCTGTACTGAAGATACACTAAACACTAGGACCAAAACAATGCTTAACCCACTGATTGACCGAATATTTGACTTAATATTAACCCAAAAAGTGTGGCAAGTTCATATCCTAGCAGCTGAACTTATTAATTGTGGCGCAATTAAGCCTCTTGATAAAAACCCTGAACGTGATTTATTTAAGCGTAATTTTTTAATTATGAATGCACTGTACCAGCTGCAGGAACAACTTCACCCTAAAAGTCTCTTAATATCAACACTTCATATAGAACTCATTGAAACGGACATAGAAAACTCTGCAACGGTTAAATCAAGCTTAAAAGATTATTATTTAGACTGGGGCAATTACGAAGCAAGCGAAGAGCAGATTAATGAACTACTCACAAGCTTTTGGCAGAAGTTTAAGAAGGTAGAGGGCACGCCAACTTTAACAGAAGATCACTTTGACGCACTTTTGGCGAAGTGGCAGCTAACAAATGATTTTTCGCTGAAAGAATTACAAAAACGTTGGCGACAACTTGCACTGGCGCACCACCCAGACAAACCTGCTGGCTGCGAGAATGCATTCAAGCAAATAAAAGTAGAGTACGAGCAGCTTAAACCGGCTGCTCGCTCATAACTTGATTAACGCGTTAGGCGACGAGCACGAATTTTGCGCCCTTTTATATTACCTTCGGTTAATTTACGAAGTGCCGGTTTAGACGCATTACGTTCAACAGCTACAAATGCGACGTTATCAAGAACATTTATTTTACCTACTTGACGCCCAGCAATACCGTCTTTACCCGTTAATGCACCTAAAATATCACCAGCACGCACTTTTTGCTTTTTACCTGAATCTATCATCAGAGTGACCATTTCTGGTTTGTACGGTGGTTTGTCCAACAAATTATATGAAGGCATTGGCTCTGGCTCAAAGTCGCGCTCATAGTGATCACCAATTTGCGCTACTTTAAATTGCTCTGCATCACCATAAATTGAGCAAGCAATCCCTTTTTTACCCGCGCGACCCGTTCGCCCGACACGGTGAACGTGTGTTTGCGGGTCATGTGCTAAGTGGTAGTTAATTACCATATCCATATCGTCAATATCTAAACCACGCGCGGCAACGTCTGTCGCGACCAAAATAGACGCACTTTTATTAGCAAAATGAATCAAAGTGCGCTCTCGGTCGCGTTGTTCTAAATCACCATGCAAAGCCACAGCGCTGAAACCTTCATCGGCTAAATCGTCGCACACTTGCTGCGTTTCTACCTTGGTATTACAAAACACAACACAGCTTTGTGGTGTAAATTTAAGTAATAGTAATTTAAGTGTTGGATAGCGCTGTTTGTTATTATCCATTTTGTAGAAGTACTGTTTTATTGTGCTTTTTTCTTGCTCTTCTTCTACTTTAATCATTTCTGGGTTACTAAGTACACGCTTTGCTATCGCTTCGATTGCGCGTGGAAAAGTAGCACTAAATAAAAGCGTTTGGCGGTTTTGTGGGATACATTCAATAATCGCATCAAGGGTATCTTGAAAACCCATATCAAGCATTTGATCGGCTTCGTCTAGTACTAATGTTTCTACATCATCTAACCGTAATGTCCCTTTGCGAATATGGTCATCTACACGCCCTGGTGTACCAACAATGATATGTGCTCCGTGTTCAAGCGACCCAATTTGTGGGCCAATTGAAACACCACCACATAGCGTTAATATTTTAATATTATGAATACCGCGAGCAAGTTTACGCATTTCAACAGCTACTTGTTCGGCAAGCTCACGTGTTGGGCATAATACTAACGATTGAATACGAAAACGTTTTACGTTTAATTTAGCAAGCACACCTAAACTGAACGCAGCCGTTTTACCTGAACCCGTTTTTGCCTGAGCAATGATGTCTTTACCTTCAAGTACAGGAGGCAAACTTTGTGCCTGTACAGGTGTCATGTGGGCGTAGCCAAGCGTTGATAAATTATCAACAAGTCCAGCTGGTAAAGCCAAAGATGAAAAAGCAGTTGAAGTCACAGTAAATTCCATAGCAGTAAAAATAACGCGGGAAAAGTCCCACTAAATATGTCGCTAATAATAGCAGAATTCGTTATTGGCAACCATTAGCAAACACATTATAAAATATTGTTAATAAAAACACATTGCAAATGATATTTATTTTCATTAAGATTTCGCCTTACTTTTTACTATACTGAGCTGGAAGCATCAAATGAAACTGAGTTCCCTTTACATCGCACTATTGGCAACAATAACAACAAATGCATATGCAAATTCTACCGACCTTGAACATATAGAAGTCAAAGGAAGTTACTTTAATGACTACAAAGTAGATAACGCAAATGGTGCAATGAGAACGTCAACTTCATTACTCGATACAGCTCAATCAGTGACTGTAATTGGCGACATTATTATCAACGAACAACTTGCAACAACATTAGGTGAAGTACTTTCAAATGATGCAAGCTTAACGGCCGGTTCAAAACAACGTAACCGTGAAGTATTTAACTTACGTGGATTCGAACTCAGCTCATCAACCGGTTATTTACGCGACGGGCATCAGCATTGGTCGCACTATCAACAACCCATTGAAATTTTACAACAAGTAGAGGTTATTAAAGGCCCATCAAGCATTTTATATGGTCAATCAGGTCCTGGTGGCCTAATTAATATGGTCACTAAAAAGCCGACAGCACAAACATTATTTAATGCCAGTGCCGATGTAGAACAGCATGGTTCAACACGCTTTATGATAGATGCTGCAGGCGCTTTAACGGATGCAGAAGATTTACGTGCACGCGGTATTTTAGTTAAGCAAGATGTTGATTACTGGCGCGAATACCAAAACGGTGAAAACCGCGAGCGTGACCGCTTTTTAGGTGCGTTGATTGTTGATTACGATATTAGCGACAATGCTCTAGTTCGAGTTCATTATGACCGCACAGACGACGAAGCAGGTTTAGACACCGGTGCATGGATAGACGACAACGCCAACGTTATTGGCGGCGATAAAACTATTCGCGATATGTCTTGGGCGTTTACCGACATAACGGTAGAAAATGCGGGCATTGATTTTCAAGTATTTTTAAACGATAACTGGCAAGTAAAGCTGGGTTATAACGAACAAACATTTGAACGCCAACGTTTTGAGTCAGCGCCACGTAAGCCGAGTAATTTTGTTGAAGGCGACAGCTATGAGTCTCGCCCTTACGACCGATTTGACGACTGGCAATTTAAAACCGCATTTATCGACTTTATCGGTGAATTTGAAACAGCAGGCGTTCATCATCAATTACTCATTGGTGCTAACTCGCTTGATTATTATTATGGCCAAATGCGTACAGTACCTTCTCCTGAAGACTATATATATTTTTCTGCTGGTCAAAACGAATCGGCCCGCCCAAATATCAGCTATAAAACACCGGATAGAACAAGCGAAACAGAATACGACTATTACGGCATTTATGTCCAAGACTTAATCACGTTTTCGCCACAATGGCAGCTATCGCTTGGTGGCCGCTACGATAAACAAACACGTGAAGGTGCAAATAATGAATCGTTTGTACCAAAAATAGGTGTTCTTTATCACCCTAATGCATCAGCTACCGTATACGCGAGTTACTCTGAAGGTTTTGAACCACAAGGCAGCGAGGTTATTGATAACCCTTTTGATATAAATGATGGTATGAAGCTTAACGCAGTTACCTCTGAGCAAAAAGAAATTGGCGTTAAGTGGCAATTGTTTGATGATCGCTTAATGCTAAGTGGTGCGCTTTTTGACATTAGTAAAAATGGCACACTAGTTACAGAAACACTTGATGTACCAGTGGGTGATTTAATCTCTGAAACAAACCAAATTGGTGAACAGCGCCACAAAGGCGTTGAACTAACAGCGCAAGGTGCGGCAACTGACCGTTTATTCGTAATGGCATCGACTATGTATTTAGATGCTAATTACGAGCGTGACGAAGAATTGGAAGGTAAGCGCCCTACCGATGCCCCTAAATGGTCTGCATCGCTTTGGACTCGTTACGAACTTAACGACGCGATTGCATTTAATGCCGGTGCATTTTACGAAGGTGAACGTTTTGCAGATAGTGACAACACGATTATTAAAGATGCCTACACGCGTGTCGATGTAGGCGCAACGTATAAAATTAATATCAGTAACACCGATGTTAACTTACGTCTAAACATAGAAAACCTATTTGACGAAGACTACCTAGCCGGTGGTGGCACAAACAACGTAACAATAGGTGAAGGCACTAACGTAAGACTAGCTGCACAATTTAGCTTTTAATTAAGCGCTTTAATTGCGAGCCCGCGCTTTAAATGCGCGGGCTTTTTTGATCACTTTAAGTCACTCATTCATCTCATCTATTTTTTTACGTCTTTATTACATGTTTTAATAGCCGCAATCATAAATAAGGCTAATTACCATGAAAAATCTCATCACCGCACTACTCCTTACCAGTAGTATGGCAGCTACTGCCAGCAGCAACGAATTTACAAGCAAACAATTACAACAAGTAGATGAAGTACGTACCACAGCCCTTAATAGCCACTTAAGCTATGAGCTATTAGAGTCACTAACAACCGAAGTTGGCCCACGTTTACCTGGCACCGAAAACGACAAAAAAGCCGTTGCATGGGCGCAAGCTAAATTTAAAGAACTGGGCTTTGATAAAGTATGGCTTGAAGAAGCGACCTTTCCAGAATGGCGCCGCTACAGCGAAAGTGGAAAAATATTAACGCCTAGCGAACAACCTCTTCATTTAACCGCACTAGGTAATAGCATAAGCACACCTAAAGAAGGTATCAGCGCACCGATTAAATTATTCGAAACACTTGATGAACTAAAAGCAGCACCGGCTAATAGTTTAAAAGGCAAAATTGCTTACATTAACTACAGAATGAATCGCGATATAGACGGCAATGGTTATGGACCCGCTGTAAAAGCACGTGCCACCGGAGCAATTGAAGCATCTAAAAAAGGGGCAGTTGCCTACATGATGCGCTCAGTAAGTACAGGTCATCATCGTTTTGCCCACACCGGCGGAAGCTATTATAAAGAAGGCGTTAAAAAAATACCTAACGTAACCATTGCTAACCCCGATGCCGATCAAATTGCTCGCTTAGTCGCTTTAGGCAAAGATGTATCGGTCAATATAAATGTACAAACCGAAAACCTTGGCGAAGGCACTAGTTACAATGTTATAGGCCAATTTAACGGTACCGAAAACCCAGAGCAATACGTATTAATTGGCGGACATTTAGACTCATGGGATTTAGGCACAGGCGCACTTGATGATGGCGCCGGCGTTGCATTAACTATGGCGGCTGCTAAACATATTAGCGATGTAAAACGCCCTAAACGCAGTATTCGCGTTGTCCTTTTTGCCGCTGAAGAGCTTGGTTTATGGGGTGCAAAAGCGTACTTTGCAAAACATAAAAACGATTTACACAATATTGTTGCTGCCGCAGAGTCTGATTTTGGCGCTGATGTAGTTTACGGTTTTGAATCAAATGTAGATGCAGCGTCACTGCCTGTAGTGCGCGCTATCGCAAAAGAGCTTGCCTCTTTAAATGTTGAGTACATTGGTAAAAACCAAGCCAACGGCGGACCCGATCTAATTCCATTTAAAAATGCAGTCTCGGCACCTATTTTTGAGCTGGCCCAAGATGGTACAGACTACTTTGATTACCACCACACCGCTGACGACACGCTTGATAAAGTAACGCCAGCAAAGCTTCGTCAAAATACAGCAACCTATGCGGTATTTGCGCTTATGGCAGCAGACGCAAAAACAACGATTAAACCAAAAATAACAACAAAAGAGTAACGGACATACTTACTTACAGTTTGTTGCTTTAAAAAATATGCCCCTTGTTTTACTTTAATAGAAATTAAAACTCGGGGCATTATTGCATGCTGCTTTTTAACACCGGTCAGTCCTTTCCTCACTTTTCACAAACGCAGTCCTGCCCAAGCTGTCAAAGCGATAGCTATCATTTAGTAAACCATAGCAGCTACTTACGTTTTACGATTATTCCAATAGTACCGTTAAAGCTAAACTACAAGCGCGAATGCTACCAATGTGGGCATAACGAAGCCATTAATATAAAAAAACTCCCCTTAATTGAAAAACTAAGCCTGCCAAAATACGGGATTGGCTTAATTTTATTATTGTGGGTAATTGCATATTTTTTTCAACAATACACTGACAACCAAGCACTCAAATACAACTACTTAAATAACCCACAGGCATTTGATACGTACTTAGTTCACGCTGATAAATTTACTCACGAACCATGGACACTGACTAATTTAAAAGTGGCCCAAGTGCTCAGCTTTGACGAGCAATTTATTACTTTTCAAATAAGCAATTACAGCTATAAACGCAACCGAGGCATAACCACGGCAATGCGCACCAGCTTATTAGTACAACGCGATTACTTTTCAACAAACACAATTACCTTACCCCGTGATGAGGTGAAGCGCTTATATAACAATGACGTGATATACGATGTACTGCGCCCACATGCTAATAGTTTGTATGGCGGGTTTGTGATGTTTCCGCCTAAACCAAAGCCTTTATACAAAGGTTTAAAGCTAGATAAAAATAACCAGCAAGGCATTATGTACTTTAAAGATGGGCAATTTGAAGAAGCCTTAGAGAGCTTTAAACTTGCTGCAGAGTCAGGCTCTCAATGGGGGCAGCTTAACCTTGCACAAATGTACCGAGACGGTCAAGGTGCAGACAAAAACACACAACAAGCTATTTACTGGTATAAAAAAGCAATTGCTCAAGGTAATAGTAAAGCAGCTTACGAGCTTGAGCAGTTGTGTAAATTTATAAAGTGCGAATAAATTATGTAGGGCAGTAAACACTGCTCTACTTTTTTGTTTTAAATAACCTTGTATAAGCTACATGCAAAAGCACAATAACCAGCCCGGCAACAACGCCTAACATCCCATCAAAAATAAGCGGAGCTAACACCTCACCTATATTGCCTAACATTGATTGCGCATAGCCAATCACATTAAGTTGTGTGTGGTGCAGTAACTCAATACCATGAGATAAAATACCCCCTCCCACCAAAAACATAGCAACAGTACCTGCAAACGCTAAAAATTGCATAAGTCGCGGTGCTGCTGCAAGTAAGCCTTTACCTATAATCTCTTTAACCATACTGCCAGAGACTTTAGATTGATTTACTAAATACAAGCCTGCATCATCAAGTTTTACAATGGCAGCCACAAGTCCGTAAACACCAATAGTCATAACAATGGCTATCACACACAGCACTAAGGATTGATTGAGTAATGTTTGGCCCGCGACAGTGCCAAGCGTAATAACAATAATTTCGGCCGATAGAATAAAGTCTGTCCGTATCGCACCTTTTATTTTTTGTTTTTCATATTCAACTAAATCAAGTGATTTTTCGTCATCTGCAATCTCATCATGATGAGGTAAAAATCGCGCAAATATTTTTTCAGCTCCTTCAAAACATAAAAACAACCCACCTAAAATTAAAAGCGGTGTAATGAGCCATGGCAGCCAAACGCTGATCGTTAAAGCTGCTGGGACAAGTATGGCTTTATTTAAAAATGACCCTTTTGCTACCGCCCATACAACAGGTAGCTCTCTGTCGGCTGACACACCCGTTACTTGCTGTGCATTGAGTGCTAAGTCGTCCCCTAAAACACCCGCCGTTTTTTTTGTCGCTATTTTACTCATGGTTGCAATGTCATCGAGTAAAGCCGTTATATCATCTAATAATGTTAAAAGGTTAGTGCCTGCCATGGAGCTTCCTAGCTTGTAAATAATTTAATCAACATAACGTAAAGCGCGCTTTTCACCAACGGTTAATTTTGCTCTGTTATTCTGAAATAGAATAGCCGGTAAAAAATAAAGGAAGGGGAAATGAAAGCAACAATCGTTTTAGTAGTTTATTTACTGTGTTTAATAGGGTGCAATGACAAAACAACAACCACACATTATGTATGTAATAACGAGAAAGCAGTACTGAGTACGTTAAAAAGCCAAGAAGCAGAGCTCACCTTTAATAATAAAACATACAACCTTTCTCATGAAGAAAGCACGTCTGGAAATAAGTATATAAATAAAGAAGTACTCTTTTGGGGAAAAGGCACTAAAGCTATGCTTATAATTTCAGGGAATAAACACCTTTGCAGCACAAAATAACAACCCACTAACAACATTTTAAAAAACTTGCTACACTAACAAAAGTCTTAATTTTGTTGATGAAGTTATGCGTTCTATTGCCATTAAACATAAAATAATTTTAGCCTTTTCTGCCATTGGCTTACTAATGCTTATTAGTAGCTTATTTTTTTACTGGTCCTTAAATAAAATAAGCACGACTACCTCACGAATAGAGAACCTTGCCGTACCAGCCCAACAAGTAAGTAAAGACTTAAGGCTATCGCTTCTTTCTATTACCAAATTCAATGCTCTAGCTTATAGTCAAACAAAACCTGATTTATTACTGACCAATAAAAAAGAAGCGCTTAGCGAGCAACAAGAATTCAGCAACATGCTCAATGCACTTAAGCCGCAATTGAGAGGTCAGAAAAACATGCAAACTTTGCTAGTTGACGCTTCAAAAAACTTTGAGCAACTAAGCAAAACAAGCGCAAACATGTTTAATGCCAAAGAACAGCGTTTTACGGCGCAGTCGGCTGCTACGTCACTAATTAAAGAGTTTGGTGATGAGCTAAGTAACCTCAGTAATGCCTTACTCGATATAGAACTCATAGAGATAAATGCAAAGCAGCAATCGTTACTAAACTCTGTATTTGGCACAGCAACACGGATTGACGACTTACTCTTTAATTTAAGCAACAATATTAAAAGTATTACGCAAACGACCAGTGTCAGCGACTTAAATGCCCATCAACAAGATACCCAATTTTTACTTGATAACATCCAGCCAAACTTTGTGTATTTAGAACAGCAAGCCACTCCCTTAGGTGAGCGTTTAAACGCGGCTCAATTTACCGAGCAATTTAATAACTTAAGAACACGATTGAATGGACCCGACGGTATTTACGCCCAGCAAAATAAAGCGCTTAAAAACACCAAAATGGCACAGCAAAGTTTTGAGCGCTTTCAACAAGAGTTTATAGACACAGAAAGTCAGTTATTACAGCTTAACAAGCTGGCTGACGAGCGTTTTAAAACTCTGCAAATCAGTGCTAAGTCGGCAATTAATATGGGCTCTAGCTCTGTTATTATAATTGCGATTGTACTTATTGGTTTACTTATTGTTATTTCAATTTTTACAACTAATGCCATGCTAAAACCACTTAAAAAAGTAAATAGCGATTTAGCACGTATTGCCTCGGGTGATTTTTCTAAACGCAGCCAACCGCGTAGCAAAGATGAGTTTGGCACTTTACTTAACAACATCAATAAGCTCAGTGACGATTTATCACACCTTATAAAAGCAATTAGTAATGATGCCCACGAGCTAGATAAATCGGCCATTCAAACAAGTGAAAAAGGTCAACAAATGACCGTTGTTGCTCAGCAGCAATTAGAACGAAGCGCACAAGCCACAGACCTTGCGCATAGCATGCTAAACAATTCGCAAGCAGTTTATGAACAAGCCGATAATGCATCTAACGAGATCACCAACGCCTCCCAGTTTGCGAACGACGTAAACCAAATAGCCAACGACAACAGTTTAAGTATTGAGGCACTGTTAAATCGATTAGATAAAGCGGTAAGTAGCACAGAAGAGCTGGCCGAATTTACAGATTTAATAGGCGCAATTGTAAATACAATTAGCAGCATTGCAGAGCAAACTAATCTACTTGCATTAAATGCAGCAATAGAAGCGGCAAGAGCCGGAGAAAATGGCCGAGGCTTCGCTGTGGTTGCTGACGAGGTTCGCTCATTAGCGGCACGTACACAGAGCTCCACAAGCGAAATTCACACCATGATCCAAACGCTGCAACAACACACAAAAACAACGCAGAAAGAAATTAACGATGGCCAACAACAAGCTAAACAGTGTGTTGAAAACAGTGCTGAACTAAATAAAGCGGTTGAGCGTATAAAAGGAACGTTATTGTCAATTAACCAAATGAGTGAGCAAATTGCTACAGCTTCTCATGAACAGTTAACAAACAGTGATGATATTCAAAAAATAATGGCTAAGGTGACCGAACAAGCCACTTTAAATGCCAATAACGCAACCACCCTAGCAAGCGAAAGTGAAGACGTAAATCAACTTGCACACTCTTTAACAAGTGCCGTTGAGCGCTTTAAGTTTTAAGTGCAGGTGTAATGACTTGCTTTGCATGAAATGGGTATAATAGTTCAACTCTTTTGCTTAATAGCGGCCCATAATGAAATATAAAGATCTGCGCGATTTTATCAATTTACTTGAAAAAAAAGGTGAGCTTAAACGCATCACCCAAGAAATTGACCCGTATCTTGAAATGACCGAAATTTCCGACCGCACACTGCGTGCAAAAGGTCCTGCCTTATTATTCGAAAACCCAAAAGGGCACAGCATGCCGGTGCTTACCAATTTATTTGGAACACCGAAGCGAGTTGCTATGGGGATGGGCCAAACTGACGTAAATGAACTTCGGGAGGTGGGTAAACTACTCGCGTTTTTAAAAGAGCCCGAGCCCCCAAAAGGCATTAAAGAAGCACTTGGATCTATTCCTGTATTTAAAAAAGTGCTGAACATGCCAGCTAAAGAAATCAAAAAAGCACCTTGTCAGCAAGTGATTTTACAAGGTGATGACGTCGACTTAACAAAACTACCTATTCAACACTGCTGGCCAGGTGATGCAGCCCCTTTGATTACATGGGGTTTAACCGTCACAAAAGGGCCATACAAGAAACGTCAAAATCTGGGTATTTATCGCCAACAATTATTAGGTAAAAATAAAATAATTATGCGCTGGTTGTCGCACCGCGGCGGAGCGCTCGACTTTCAAGAATGGTGTAAAGAAAACCCTGGTCAGCCTTATCCAGTATCGGTGGCTTTAGGCGCCGATCCAGCGACCATTTTAGGTGCAGTAACTCCTGTACCAGATACGCTTAGCGAATATGCATTTGCTGGGCTACTGCGTGGAAGCCGAACTGAAGTAGTAAAGTCAATTTCAAACGAGTTGCAAGTGCCTGCCAGTGCCGAAATCGTACTTGAAGGCCATATTATGCCTGGCGAAATGGCGCCAGAAGGCCCCTATGGCGACCACACAGGTTACTACAACGAAGTAGATGACTTTCCTGTTATGACCGTAACTCACATTACACACCGTAAAGATCCTATTTATCACAGCACATTTACTGGCCGTCCGCCTGATGAACCCGCTATTTTAGGTGTTGCACTTAACGAAGTATTTGTACCAATATTACAAAAACAGTTTCCCGAAATTGTCGACTTTTACTTGCCGCCTGAAGGGTGTTCGTACCGCATGGCGGTAGTCACAATGAAAAAACAATACCCAGGTCACGCTAAGCGCGTAATGATGGGAGTATGGTCATTTTTGCGCCAGTTTATGTATACCAAGTTCGTAATTGTATGCGATGACGATATAAATGCTCGCGACTGGGAAGATGTTATTTGGGCCATAACAACGCGCATGGATCCAGCGCGTGATACAACGTTGATTGAAAACACTCCAATAGATTACCTAGATTTTGCCTCTCCGGTATCGGGCCTTGGCTCTAAAATGGGGATGGACGCCACCAACAAATGGGCAGGCGAAACCGACCGCGAATGGGGTGAACCAATAGTGATGGACAAAGCCACCAAAGAACGTGTTGATGATATTTGGGATAGCCTTAAAATTCTCTAACAACTCAACAAACCAAGCGGTGGCCAATAATTTATTTGCCATCGTTCGGACAAGCTATAAACAGGCTATAAAATAACCCTGTAGATATGCTAGAATCGACTCATTCAATTGCGTATCTGCTGTCATAAGCGCTGCTAAAAGGTAAAAAATGCAAACATTAAAAGCTGAAGTTGTAGCTATCAGCCCACTTACAGAATTTGTTAACAAAGTAATTTTAAAGCCACAACAACCTGTGACCTTCGAAGCGGGCCAATACATGCAACTGGTATTAAGTGAAAAAGACAAACGCGCTTTTTCTATTGCTAGTCGCCCATCTCAATGTGACGAAATAGAGCTGCATATTGGTGCCTCTGGTGCAGACTCGTATGCAATGCAATCGCTTGAACATTTACGTAATGCGCATTCAAACAAAACAATGGTTGATATAGAGGCTGGGTTAGGTGTGTCTCAACTTCGTTTGCAATGTAACCGACCTATTATTTTACTTGCAGGTGGCACTGGCTTTTCGTATGTAAAATCAATGGCTGATCACCTAGCAGAAATAAATTGTGATCGCCCTGTACTATTTTACTGGGGTGTTAAAGAAGAGTCTGCTTTGTACGCACATGAAGAGATGAAATTATGGGCTGAAAGCCACGAGCATTTTGAATTTATTCCTGTCGTCGAAAACCCATCAGCTAATTGGCAAGGCCACACTGGTTTTGTGCACAAAGCAGTAATGCAAGACATCGTATCACTTGAACCTTACGACATTTACATGGCGGGTCGTTTTGACATGATAGGGATTGTACGTGACGACTTTATAGCTCATGGTGCTATTCGTGAAAACATGTACGCCGATGCATTTGCATTTATAAAGTAAACTCGTCGCATCGTTTAATAATAAGCACCTACGGGTGCTTTTTTTATGACTTTAAATTTTCAATAGTTTAAACCTATCACATTCATCAATATAAACAATTTCCTAAAATCCAATCTATAAACCATACTTTGTACAGAACATCAGCGGGAGAGACCCAAATGCTAAATACAAAAGTAAAAGATTTTATGCAACGTAAGTTGCCAAACATAACACCAGACACCGAAATGACGACAGCCATAGCCGAGTTACAAAAATTTAAATTACTTGGTGCGCCTGTATTCGATAACGAAAAATGCCTAGTCGGATTTATTTCAGAACAAGAGCTATTAAAGCCTTTAATGCAAAGTAGTTATTTTTGCGAAGGGGTTGTAAAAGTGTCGCAGCTTATGCAGACCAATGTAGTCACAGTGAGTAGCGATTTAAACATTATTGAACTAGCTGAACAAATGCAGCCAGGTAAGCCAAAAAACTACCCTGTAGTAGAAGGCGTAAAAGTGGTAGGAATGATAAATCGTGCCGATGTACTCAAAGCGCTCTACGATAACTACCTTAGCTGCCAAGAGCACTAATTTAAAATCTGAGCGTTAGTAAATCTCTTAACTAGCGCTCAAGTTAAATCTATAAATATACAGCTTTAAAGTGGCATATTTATTTGTATTGCTTAACGTGAACTCACTTGTGCTAATAGTGCTTTTTTATCGCCGTCGCTTAAAAATGCAATTTCCAAGGCATTAGCTTGGGCTTTTTCTATATCAGCCTGAGATAGGCCTGCTTTGGGTGCTGCAATGGTATATTCATGCTCTATTTCAATACCTTCAACAGCCGGGTCATCTGTATTAAGACAAGCAAGAATACCATGATCTAAAAACTGTTTAAGCGGATGCGTAGCTAGGTCGGTAACTGTACTGGTTTGAATATTACTGGTTAAACACGATTCAATACCAATGCGGTTATCACGCAGGTAATCCATTAATGCTGGATCTTCAATTGCATTTACACCATGGCCAATTCTACTTGCACCTAATTCATTAATTGCTTGCCAAATACTTGGAGCGCCAAGTGCTTCGCCAGCATGAATTGTTGACGCTAAATACGCATCACGCACTTGCTTAAAGTGCTCAATAAATAATTCACCCGGAAAGCCAATTTCATCGCCCGCTAAATCAACCGCCACTAAGTCATTTTTAAACGCAAGTAATGCATCAAGCTCATGCTGACAAGTTTTAACACCATAAGTACGCGACAAAATACCAATTAAGTTTGCTTTAATATTGGTATTCTTTGTTGCTGATTTAATACCATCAACCACGGCTTCTACAACACCTTGTGGGTGTAAACCTTGGCTTTGCGACATGTAGTAAGGGCTGAAACGAAGCTCAACGTAGTCAAGGCCTTGCGCTTGCGCATCTTCAATATTTTCAATAGCAATACGGCGGCATGCATCGTAATCGCCAAGTACAGTAACACCCCAGTCTAGCTTTTGTAAAAAAGCCACTAGGTTTGGCTCTGGATCTATCACTTGAACATGAGGGATTAATTGTTCAACGTTATCTGCGGGTAAATCAATATTAAACTGACGACCAAGTTCTAGTATGGTTTGCGCGCGAACATTACCATCTAAATGACGGTGAATATCTAGCAAAGGTAGTTTTCTATTGATCATAGTAGCACCCAGTTTAATTAAATTTTTGCGCATAATACGCAGATAGAGTTATTTTTCAAGTCTATACGCTTTGTAATATTATTAAGCGGTCATATGTCTGCTTTTTGTGCAAATATTCACGCACTTAACAATAATTTGTATAAAAATAGTATCGCCTTACTTTTATTGTTTCGCTAAATTTAAAAAATACCTATAAAAAAGCACAGGTGAAGCATTTATAAAACGCCTATAACCTGTGCCTAAAATATATAGCTAATCAGCTAGTAAACTTATTTGTTATATAAAACGAGTGCCTTTTCAGCCTGTGCCGTGTTTTTATAACTCAAGGCTGCTTGGTCTGCAAATTGGTGTTTATTATCACCATTAAGCG
Organism: Pseudoalteromonas sp. PSi26; assembly: GCF_054960575.1. Classification (NCBI taxonomy): domain Bacteria; kingdom Pseudomonadati; phylum Pseudomonadota; class Gammaproteobacteria; order Alteromonadales; family Pseudoalteromonadaceae; genus Pseudoalteromonas; species Pseudoalteromonas sp. PSi26. Next base: position 22,456 of record NZ_JBHNYT010000013.1, read on the forward strand.
CTTTATCAAATACACGTGCCGCTAAATCATAGTCGCTTTGTGCATTAGCAAGGCACGCAAGCGACAACAGCAGCGCTGTATTGGTGTCGTCTTTTTTAAGGCGATCTTGAATACTGGCTTGTAATTTGTGTGCTTCGCCATGGTTTGCATTATTTAAAATAGCAGCAAGCTCACCATGTTGGCTGGTTTGCTTAACCATTTTAGTTAAATCGCCCTCAATAACGGCAAGCTGACCTGTTGCAGCCATTTGAGTTAAATACGCAGTATGCGCATAAGTTTGTAGTTTTCGTGGTAATTGCTTGTATTTACTTGTTAGTTCATCAGCTGATTGAGCCGAAAAATAGGCAGTAAATACACGCGTCCACTGATCACTAGAAAACACTTTTTTACGCAGTAGCTTGGGTAAAAACTCTTCTAGCACGCTAAAGTGTTGCTGTTGTACCAATACCTCAGTGTACAGTTTAAGCTCAAGTGCAGTGGCTTTTTTAGCTTCTGCATTAACGCGCAACTGAGATTCAATTGCACTGCTATCGCCACTTGCCAACCATAGTTTTGCTACTTTCAATTGCTGCTCAGGGCTTATTTCAAATAATCGTTCCAGTGCTTTATCTGCCTCGTTGTTAGCAAGTGCCGCTTTAGCCAATAGTGCTAAACGAATATCATCAAATTTATCTGGCACACTGTTGCCAGAAAGTGCGCGCTCTACCTGTTCGTAATCGTCGTTTATAGCACTGAAAAGGGCTTGTTCAATTGCGGCAAATTTACGCTCTTCACTGCGGGCAAAAAAACCATGTTTGGTATTTCTATAAATTGATAATAAATAGCGTATTAGTTTATACGTAAAGTATAAAGTTGCTGCAGTCATTGCAGCCATAATACAAAACGAAACAATGGTGCCTTCAATTGTTGTGTTATTAAACGAGATAAGCACGTAGCCTTTTTCGTCCAGTACAAAGGGGGTAACCGCAAGTACAACAACAATAGCTACAATTAAGATTATTAGGCCTATCATTGCACCCACTCCTTAACCGTTTGTGTACTTTGCAGAGTGACCTCTTGGCTAAAATTGAGCTGCTCTTTTTCTAATTTAGATAGCGTATTTAGTACTGATTTTGTGGCGTCATCGTCTTGCTTAAAGTACTCGCTAATTAAGCGCTTAGCTTCGTTTAACGCACTAAAGTATATACTCGCTTGCTTACTTAATAATGCGTCCTGCGCCTGTGCTATATTTAATTTAATTCGTTGATTAATTAAATTACGCTCTTGATCGGTTAGTAAAGGTTCAATAGCAATCCCTTCATGGCGCCTAATAGTAATAAAACTATCAACAATTTTATTCCAACTATTACTGATATTTTGCTGCCAATCGTTAATATCTTCGCTGAGTGCATGTTCATCAATTACCAATGTTTCCTCTGGTAAATTGACCGCATTAAACACCAATTCGTCAATTCGGTTAATAACACTATTTAGCTGTAAATAAATGGCCTCGGTAGCAACCGGTTTTAAACTATCAAGCGTTTGTATGTCTTGCATAATGGCTTGGCGAACTTCAATTGTGCCAGGGTACTCACTTAACAGTCCGTCTAAACGCTTTAGTACAGCGCTTGCGCCTTGGTAATCTTTTTCGGCCCACAGTTTAAACTCAGCCATTCGTTGTAAGCTGGTGACCTCTTGTGGGTTTAAAGATGAACCTTGCTGCTGCGCTTTTTGCAGCGCAGCTTTTAATGCTTGCTGATTTTCAAGGGTGCTTTGCGTTAATGCCTCAGATACTTTTTCTTCGCTATTAAATAACGCTTGTTGTAAGCTCATTTGAGAAGATTTAAGTGCAGCAAGCTCTTGCTGGAGCAGCTTGTTTTGCTCGCTAAGTTCATTAACAATTGTGTTTTGCGCTTTACCTGCATTTAGCTTTTGATAAAACTCGTAGCCAACTCCAGAGGCCACAACCAACGATATTAACAATGCAAGTGAAGCCACTTTACTTACTTTTTGTTTGTCATTTGCTGGTTTGTTTTTTACGTTTGCTTGCTCATTTTTAACTGCTGTTGAACTCGAAGCTGTTGATGTTGTGTTTTCTGTTGTTACTGACTTAGGTTGTTCACTCATGCTGCTACCTTGCTGATTAATACAGGTAAACATAGCGTTATCGCTAGCCCCTGCTGCAATATGGATATTTGCCAAACTAACATGTTGTTGCTGTAAATATGCGGCTATGCGCTCGCTGGCAACATAAAAGTGGCACTGTTGTAACCATTGTAATTGTTGTGCAGCAAGGGGGGTAAACATGGCATCAACTGCTGCATTACTTGTTATGACTATACCGTGTACATTGCTGCTTTTCCAGTGGTCAGTCCAGTCATTGGTTAAATCGGGCACTGGCTCACGTTCATAAACAACACAATTATTTAAAAACGCGCCACGCTCTTTAAGTACCTTGGCGATGTCTGGGCGACCACCTTGCCCTTTAACCAATACAATATTGCTACCATCAACCTGAGCCAACGACTTAAGAGCCAATACCCCTTCTGAATCGAACTGTTTGGGAGTTGCTGCACGCACACCAAATAATTCGTATATTGTATTAGCAGTTTGCTGGCCTACAGCATAAAACTGCGCTTTAATGTTTATATCGGGCTTTAATTGTGCCAATGCTTTAACAGCGTCCTGAGAGATAAAAATAATTTTATCTGCATTAATAAGTGGGCTTAGTTGAGTACTAGAGGGCGTTAAATAGTTTATATTTAAAACAGGAAACAACGACGTCTGATAACCCGCTTGCTCAAGTTGTTCTGCAAGGGCTACGCCTTTTCCTTCGGGCCGAGTTATCAGAATATGTGTCATTTATGCGTCTCTGTATACGTCAGCTAAAATTTTATCTGCGCCTTGAGCAAGTAATTTTTCAGCCAGCTCTATTCCGAGTTTTTCGGCATCGTTAATATGACCCGAAACTTCGTCACGTAAAATTTCGCTGCCATCGACTGCGCCTACAAGCCCTCGTAAATGGACCTGTTCGCCATCAACTAACGCATAGGCACCTATTGGCACCTGACAACCACCTTCTAAACGGCGGTTCATTGCACGCTCTGCATTAACACGAATACGTGTATGTGTGTGCTCAAGCGGTGCTAATAACGCTTTAGTTACTTCATCTTCAATCCGACACTCAATACCTACAGCACCTTGCCCATTTGCAGGCAACGATACTTCTGGTTCAATGTAGTCAGCAATACGCTCGCCCATTTCTAAACGAATAAGCCCTGCCGCGGCTAAAATAATCGCATCGTATTGCCCAGCATCTAATTTAGCCAAACGCGTATTTACGTTTCCGCGTAGATCACGGATTTCTAAGTCAGGTCTCAGTGCTCTAATTTGGCATTGGCGGCGCAAGCTTGATGTACCTACTACCGCTCCTTCTGGTAACTCATTCAAGTTAGCAAAGTGATTTGATACAAACGCATCGCGCGGATCTTCACGCTCACAAATGGTATGAAGCGCTAACCCTTCTGGAAATTCTACCGGCACATCTTTCATTGAGTGCACGGCAATATCAGCTCGACCATCTAGCATAGCTTGCTCAAGCTCTTTAACAAATAAGCCTTTACCGCCAATTTTAGCAAGTGGTGTATCTAAAATAATATCCCCTTGGGTCGACATAGGGACTAACTCAACACGCACGTCATCATGAAAATGCTCTAGCTGCGCTTTTACAAATTCGGCTTGCCATAGCGCCAGAGCGCTTTTACGGGTTGCTATACGTACTAATTTTGTTTTTTCTGTCATAGGGGTATCCAATTAATTACTGCGGTTAGCATTATTTAGTTAGCTAACACTCTAAATTCTTTTTGAGCTATTAAATTACCTTGCTCATCAACAACAGCTACACGCCAATGGCCTGTTTGCGTGTTCATAATATTTTTTGTCGAATAAGTTCTGTAGCGTGGCGAAGTAACATTAAGTGAAATTTCGGCCATTGTTTCACTTTCAAAAGACCAAACATGTTTTACGCGCTGGCCTTGCAGTCCTTTAAGCTCACTAAAAAATGATAACGAACCTTCAAACTGACTTAAACGCACGTCGGCTGCAAACACATTAGTAGGTTCGCGTTTTACTACACTGCGTGTAAGCACTGCGCGGCTTATTTTACTGGTATCAATCTGAGCACCGAGTGCCACGCTAGCAATATGGGCATCTTCAGAAAATTGCTCTGTAACAGGTTGTGCATCAATATTACTCGCAGGCTCTAATGCGATTGTGCCAAGCTCAGAAGTTTGCTCTGACGCAGGCACAGATACTGATTCACTTGTTGTATCAGCGCTTATTGCATTAGTGACCAACGCATCGTTTTTACTGTTATCAACTGTATTCGTTTTTTCAGTTATTGAGTCAACTGTTGATTGGGTTACTGTCGGCTCATCTGAGATTGGCGCAACGGTTACTGACTCAGCGTTTTCAAGTAAGGCATTGGTAATGTCCGCCTCTTGAGTTGTTGGTAGTTGCTCAGCAGGCAATGTTTCAGCATGCCCAGTCTCTATATGCAATTGGTTGCTGGGTGCATTATGTGTTTCGCTTTCAGTTACTTCATCACCTTGTGTGCTATCAGTAATTAAAAGCGCTGTTTGTTCATTGGGATGTGCGCCCTGATCTGCATTTACTGAGCTGGTTAAACCATATATCACAGCCGCAGACGTCATTACTATCAACATAGCCAAACTCACAATTCGACGCCAATGCCATTCATAGCTTACCGCAGGTAGGCTGTTTTGTGGTTCGCGTTTTACATTTGCTTTAATAACTATTTTTTGACTCATATTGACCTCAGCGGCTCCAAAATTAGCTTAAACGGGCAATTAACCATTGGCGAATAGCGTGTAACTCTTCTGCACACACTTGGTGTGCCATTGGGTATTCTTGCCAGCTTACATCCATGTTATGTGCTGTTAATACATCAAATGCACTTTTACCTGCACTCATTGGTACCACGTTATCGTGACTACCATGTGCCATAAATACATTTAAATCGGTATGCTTTGCTTCATCTGTAAATTTATGCGGCGCGCACATATACGTAGACAGTGCCATAACACCCGCCAACTTTTGTTCAAAGCGCGGAGCTAAGTGAAGCGACACAACACCACCTTGTGAAAAACCAGCCAAAATAATCTTGTTAGCAGGTATTCCGTTGGCTATTTCTGTATTTATTAACGCCTCTACTTTTTCGGCAGACTCCCTCACCCCTTCTTCATCGGCACGTTTATCAAGCTCTATTGACTTAATGTCGTACCAAGAACGCATTTCCATACCACCATTTATGGTGACCGGTTGCACAGGCGCATGTGGGAAAACAAAACGCACGCCCAGCTCGGCTGGTAAATTTAATTGCGGCGCTACAGGGGCAAACCCATCACCCGAATCACCTAAGCCATGTAACCAAATAACTGTCGCTTTATGCGCGCTCTGCGCGGGGTATTGAACAAACTCTAAACTCATAATGATGATTGCCACTTAATTTCTTGGCCAGCTTGGCGAGTTGACGCTTCGTTAATGAATTCCCAAAACTCTGCACCAGAGCGGTTATCAATCCATTGACCGTCACGCATTTCAAAATGGTGACCATTGAATTTAGTTGCTACCCACACTTGATGAAGAGGCGCTTGCTTATTGATGACAATTTTACTCTTATCAGGAAAAATAATTTCTAAAATACCTTGCGCTGATTCGTAATCTAAATCGGCTTCACAATCATCAATTTGCTCTTCAATTGTGAACATAAGAGCTTCGGCTAATTGGTGATATTCGTGTTCAGTCATTGTTGATTCCTTTGCAGGCGGGCCGCCTAATATTGGGTACGTAATTGCGTTAAAAATATGCAGCTAGTGTAACAGGAATAAAATCATCCGCGAATAGCTGCATTTTTTAGATATTCTGTTACTCTGCGATTATAAAGCCAGCAACAATATTAATCTAATGAAAGCGACACATACCTTACAATTAAAAAAACTATTAATTTGCACGGCCCTATTTAGCGCATTAGCTGGCTGCGGACAAAGCGGCCCATTATATTTACCTGAACAACAGGCCGAGCAAAACCAACCAGAAAACACTATGGCGCCTACCACAGAGGCCAAGCAATCTACAACACCAGTAAAACAGGAGCAATAAATGGATTTTTTTAACTATAAAAACAATCAATTGTTTGCTGAAGATGTAAGTATTGCCGCTATTGCTCAGCAATATGGTACGCCTTGCTATGTGTATTCTCGTGCAACGTTTGAGCGCCACTATCTTGCGTTTGCCAATGCGACTAAAAACCATAAAAGCTTGGTATGTTATGCCGTAAAAGCAAACTCTAATATTGCTGTATTAAATATTCTAGCCCGCCTTGGTTCGGGTTTTGACATTGTATCTAAAGGTGAGCTGGCGCGTGTAATTAAAGCAGGAGGAGACGCCGGTAAAGTAGTATTTTCAGGCGTTGCTAAAACCGCTGACGAAATAGCGTATGCATTAAAGTTAGGGATTAAATGTTTTAACGTCGAGTCGGCATCTGAATTAGAGCGTATTTCAGAGGTTGCGTGTGAGCTTAACTTAGTAGCGCCAATTTCTATTCGCGTTAACCCCGATATAGATGCAAAAACGCACCCTTATATTTCTACTGGCCTTAAAGAAAACAAATTTGGCATTGATATTCAAACCGCTGTAAGTGTTTATCAACAAGCCGCGGCTTTACCTGGCCTAAACGTAATAGGCGTAGATTGCCATATCGGCTCGCAGTTAACCGAAGTAAAACCATTTTTAGAAGCGCTCGACAAACTCCTTGCGCTAATAGATGAGCTAAAAAATGTCGGGATAGAATTAAGCCATTTAGACATAGGTGGTGGGTTAGGTGTCCCTTACGACAGCGAACAACCACCTCACCCTAGTGAATACGCAGAGCAAGTAACGGCTCGCCTAGAAAACTACCGCCATTTAGAACTTATTTTTGAACCAGGTCGTGCCATTGCTGCAAACGCAGGGGTATTAATTACGCAAGTTGAGTTTATTAAACAAAACCAAAGTAAATTTTTTGCCATTGTTGATGCTGGCATGAACGATATGCTTCGCCCTTCTCTTTATCAAGCGTGGCAAAAAATTATACCTGTGTCGGTTCGTGATGACGATACGCCAACTCACAACTTTGATATTGTTGGCCCCGTGTGCGAAACCGGTGACTTTTTAGGAAAAGACCGAGAACTGGCGCTGAAACAAGGCGATTTACTCGCGCAGCGAAGTGCTGGGGCATATGGCTTTACTATGAGTTCAAACTATAACTCTCGCCCACGCGTAGCTGAAATAATGGTAGACGGTGAACAGCACCATCTTATTCGCGAACGTGAAACCATTGAGAGTCTTTATCAAGGTGAGAAAATTTTACCATAAACGTTTTTGCCAACTAGCTGCTCTGTGGCATGATTACCACAGAGCAAACACGAATTAGAGCGCTATGTTAGTTAATTTTTCCAAAATGCACGGCTTAGGCAACGACTTTGTTGTTATTGATAACATTACACAAAATGTATTTTTATCACGAGATCAAATAAAAAAACTGGCTGATCGCCACTTTGGCATTGGCTTTGACCAATTACTCATGGTTGAAGCACCATACTCTCCCGATCTCGATTTTCATTATCGTATTTTTAATGCCGATGGTACCGAAGTAGAACAGTGCGGTAATGGTGCACGTTGCTTTGCACGTTTTGTGCGTATGAAAGGCCTGACTAACAAACATAAAATTAGTGTATCAACCAAATCGGGTAACTTAACGCTTTATATAGAAAAAGACGGCCAAGTTACGGTTAACATGGGGCATCCTAATTTCGAGCCAAGCAAAATACCGCTTAAAGCCAGCAAACGTGAACTCACCTACATTATAAGGGCTGAAGAACACACCGTATTTAGTGGCGCAGTATCTATGGGGAACCCACACTGTGTACTTGAAGTTGACGATATTACGACAGCGCAGGTCGATGTATTAGGTCCACTGCTTGAAAACCACGAACGTTTTCCACAGCGCGCTAACATTGGGTTTATGCAAGTTATATCGCAAGAGCATATAAAGCTAAGAGTATGGGAGCGCGGCGTAAACGAAACGCTCGCATGCGGCACTGGCGCGTGTGCTGCTATGGTCATTGGCCATATGCAAAGCAAGCTTTCAAGCGCGGTACAAGTCGACCTACCTGGTGGAACACTTCAAATACGTTGGAGTGGAGAAGGTCATCCAGTTCGAATGACAGGCCCTGCTGAACACGTATTCGATGGACAAGTAGCGTTATGAGCGAGCTAAATGAAGAGCAAATTACTAGCTACTTACTCGCAAATCCTGACTTTTTAGTTAAACACCCAAACGTGCTTGCTCAGCTAGACCTTCAGCAGCAAGCGCAAGGGGCAACGTCATTAGTTCATATTCAACAGCGCCAATTGCGTGAACACAATACACATTTAAAAAATCAAATAGATACAATGAGTCAGCACGCAGTTCAAAATGAGCTCGTATACCATCTCCTCAGCCAATGCCATCGTCAGCTTTGGAGCCATGACGACTTTGATACCATCGCTAAAAATTTACACGCGATTGTGTGCTCAAATGACGACATAAGTGACTTTAAATTAATAAAATACAGCCCTGACTACGACGAGCTTATTGAACACCGCCTCACAAACTCTGGGCATTACTTAGGCCGCATTACAGCGCAAGAACGGGCTCTATTATTTAGTGATGACACGCAATCTGCGGCTATATATTTAATTGGTGATAAAAAGCAACCGATTGCCATACTCGCGTTTGGCAGCAACAACGTAAACCATTTTGAACCCGCACAAGATAACCTGTTCGTTCTGGATTTTATTAGTGCCCTGCAGTTAAGGTTACAAAAACTCGCATGAGTGATGATGCGCCTAATATAAGCGAATTAAGTGACAACTGGCGCACACCCATTACGCTATTTAGCGACTACCTAAAATTTGAAAAACAATATTCAGCGCACACTGTAAATCAGTATGTTAGCCAACTTGGTTTTGCAGCCCTTTATTTTAATAAATTATGCGATGACTGGTTTGGCGTACAAGCAGAGCATATTCGCCGTTACAGTATGGCTTTACGCGCTAAACAATTAAGTGGCCGAACCATTAGCTTAAAATTGAGCTGTATCAGAAGTTTATATAAGTTTTTAAAAGCTAAAAATATTGCACAGCAATCGCATTATCACAATCCTGCTACCGGCATTAAAGGGCCCAAATTTACCAAGCCTCTGCCTAAAAATCTTGATGTTGATCAAATGGCACGGTTGCTCGAAATTCCTGACGACGACCCTTTGGCAATAAGAGACAAAGCTATGATGGAACTTATGTATTCATCAGGTTTACGTATTAGCGAGTTAGTTGGCGCTAACATGCAAGATATTAATGCCAAAAGTGGCGAAATATTAGTTCGCGGTAAAGGTAACAAAGAACGCCTTATTCCCGTGGGAACGAAGGCATTAGAAGCATTAAAAAAATGGTTAACCGTGCGCCCTCAATTTGCAAAACAAGACGAGCCAGGTGTATTTTTAAGTAGCCAAAAAAATCGTATTTCAATTCGCCAAGTGCGTTTGCGTATGCAAGAGTGGGGAATAAAGCAAGGGATTAGCTCACAGGTGCATCCGCATAAGTTACGCCATTCATTTGCATCACATATTTTAGAATCGTCGGGTGATTTACGCGCTGTACAAGAACTGCTTGGCCACAGCAGCTTGTCGGCCACACAAGTGTATACCCATTTAGATTTTCAGCATTTAGCCAAGGTGTACGACAACACCCACCCGCGCGCTAAAAAACAAACTGATTAGGAAATTATCATGATCCGATTTAATCGTGCAATACGCCCTTTTTCTGTCATGAGCTTCGATTTAGACGACACCTTATACAACAACCACCCGATTATAAAAGCAGCTGTTAACGCCCAACAAAATTACTTAAATGCATTACCACGCTACCAAGAACAAGGCCCACAATACTGGCAACAATGCCGAAAACTTGCCGCTCAACAACAACCCGATCTTAAAGATAATGTAACGCAGTGGCGCAAGCATACATTGCGTTTAGCACTATCAAAGTTAGGATTTACTGAACAAGAAGTAGCACTGCATGCCAGTAACGCCTATAACGCATTTGCCGATGCACGCAGTAACATTGTAGTCAGCGACGACGTATTAGCGCTACTTGATAACTTAGCGCAACATTTTACCTTAATCGCCATAACCAATGGCAATGTTGAAATAGAACGCTTTAATTTACACAATAAGTTTGAGCTAGTGCTACAAGCAGGCATGCACGGTAAAGCTAAACCTCATAGCACCTTATTTGACAAAGCAGCTGCGCACTTAAAAGTCACCAAAAGCGACATACTTCATATTGGTGATAGCCTAGATACCGACGTACAAGGCGCCAATAACACAGGTTGCCAATCAGTGTGGTTAAACGATCAAAACGCTAAGTATAACTACAAAGGCCTAGCTGACGTAGAAATCACCAATATTCACGCATTAACGCATTTTATTCGTTCATAAACTGCTACGAGTAACTTAGCCTTATAAATTAAATTTAGGGAACAATTATGACTATAAACGAATACCTTAAATCACTTGCTGAGAACCCAAAAAACATTCAATTTACCGATACAATGGCGGTGATTGAAGCCAATTACGATTTTACTGCTTGTGCCTTTAATAACCACGGGTTGCTGAGTTCAGCGAGTGAAAATAACGGTTCATGTAAAATTTTTGCGTTTGCCAAACTCAATGGGCTTAGCAAGCAAAACACTCTTGATTGCTTTGGTAAGTTTTACCGCGATGAGGTGCTTAAAAACCCTAACGGCGACGACCACATGAACATTCGCACGTTTATGTTAGCGCCAGAGACGACACCATTTTTAGGTGTTACGTTTGAGGGCGAGCCTTTAACTGCTAAGTAACTGGGCTCCGATTAAAAAACTTGAGTTATGCTATAAATTAAAGCGGTTTTTCCATAAAATAGCGGGTGCCGCAAAGTGGGTAGTTATCAAGTTGATACTTTACGCTGTATCCGCGTTTTTCATAAAAAGGTTTTGCTTGAAAGTCGAGAGTATCTAGCTGGGATTTTTTAGCGCCAAGCAAAATTGCAGCTTGCTCTAATTCTGTGAGCAACTGCCCTGCAAGGCCTTCATTACGAGCGATTTCACTGCACCAAAGCCAATTTATAATTAGCCAATTGCCAAATACGCAACCACTAATACCAGCCATTAGTTCGTTATTATTATCAACAAATTTATAGCCGAGTGGCACTCTTTGCGCATCAAAATGCTTGGCATTAAAATCAACTATTTTATTACGTAAAGTTGAGTTTAACGCATCACTGTTATCAGATTTTAATTGATACATATACCGCTCCTAAAAAAGCGATATTAGCAAACACACTTAATTAAAAAAGATTATTTTTACCGAAAGGCACTTCAAGTAAGTTGCTTGAAGTTTTTTCGGGCTGCCCGCACATTTCATCGTATGCGCTTGTGTGGCGAAGCATCATTTGTGCGTACGCTATTTTTTCAAACCGCTTTTGTACATGCAGCGGGCTTACAGCTCTTACAAATTCGCCGTCTTCCTCTGTTACATAATATTCAACATTATTAATGATCACAGAAACCTGATAAAGCGCCATTTCAAGTGAGTGAACAACTACTTTTTGTAGCGGCTCATGATTTTTTAGTTCAGAAAATTTCATACCCATTTTTGTTCACCTTAATTAAATATCGCTCTATCGATACGCAGCTTTGCTATAATCGCGATCAGTTTTTTATTGCCAACTAACGAGAACACTTTATGAGCAACAAAATCCGCCTTGCTAAATACATTGCTCATGCAGGCGTGTGCTCGCGTAAACAGGCATCGCGTTTAATAGATGAAGGGGTAGTAACGGTAAATAATCGCCCTGCTAATCATATTGATCACGTTGATGAGCAAGACGACATAATAGTTAATGGCCAAGTAGTTAAAGGGGCAGCCGATTTAGTTTATTTTGCGTACCATAAGCCTGTAGGTATTGACTGCAAATTAAATGAAAATGACCCCGCCAGCCTTATTCACCATTTACCTACCCTCACCCGGGTTTACCCCATTGGCCGATTAGATAAAGACTCTCGCGGCTTGCTTATTTTGACCAACGACGGTGACTTTTGTAATCAACTTATTCACCCTGACTTCCACCAGCCTAAACGTTATTTAGTCACGGTAGATAAACCGATTAATAACGCGTTTTGTGAAAAAATGGCTGCAGGTATCCCCGTTGATAAACAAATAACCTTACCGTGTGAAGTAACTAAAATAGCTGACAATCAATTTAGTATTATTTTAAAACAAGGGCTTAACAGACAAATACGTAAAATGGCGCATTACTGCGGCTTTAAAGTAATTGATTTATTTAGAGTGCAATTTAGCGAACTCGCCCTCTCAAACCTAAACCTACCTGAAAACCACTCTATACAAATTAATAAAGCTGATATTTCGAAAATCTAATACCAAATCGCTTAATTACACCGCAAAAAGTTAAAAAATAACCTTGCAAAAATAGATTACAGGTGTAGTCTTAACTTAAAGATTACATTTGTAGGCAATAAAATGATTGAGTTATCAAAAGCAGAGTTCGACGTGCTTGATGCGCTTTGGATTAATTACCCTGCCACCGCGAGCCAAATTATTGAGCGCTTAAGCGATGATAAGCAATGGCACGAAAAAACCATTAAAACCCTACTGGGTCGATTAGTTAAAAAAGGCGCACTGACCTTTGAAAAAGATGGCCGCCAATACATTTATACTCCCTGTATGGAGCGCGCCGACTACACATTAAAAGAAAGCAAAAATTTTATTGAGCGCTTTTTTAGTGGCCGTATAGCGCCGCTGGTAAGCGGGTTTGCTAAATCAGAGCAGCTTTCGCAGCAAGATATAAATGAGCTTAAAAAAGTCATTGATGACTGGGAAAAAAACCAAAAGTAAGGATTAGCTATGGATATTCAAACTGGGTTTAATTGGTTAATTGAGCAACAACTACTATTAAGTATTTTGTTTTTTGGATTTATTTTACTCGAGCGATTTGGTTTAAAAACCCTTGGCGCGCGGTTTGTATACAAGTTAGCGTGGTTAATGCCTGCGGCATTAGTTATCGCTAATTTACCCAATGCGATTAAACCACTGCAAAATAGCAATATTAGCCATTACTTAATTACCCCTAATCAGCCTTTTACACATGAAATGGGTATTAGCTGGGCACTTATGTATGTACTTATTACCGCTGGGTTATTAATAGCTAGTTTTATTACACATACTCGTTTTGTCAAAAGCCTGCAGCTAACTGAGCTAACAAACTTTAACCATACACTTACTACAAATGCTAAAGCTTATATCAGCCAACATGTAGCCACACCAATGGTAGTCGGTATTTTTCAAAGCAAGCTCATACTACCCAGTAATTATAAAAGCCAGTTTGATAAAACCACTTTGGCGCTTATTTTAGAGCATGAATCTGTGCACATAAAACGCAAAGATAACCTAATAAATGCCCTGCTATTACTGGCTACTATTTTATTGTGGTTGAACCCACTTGCTTGGTTTTGTTACGCAAGCATGCGCCGCCTACAAGAGCTGACTTGTGATGAACGGGTACTAAGTAATAAAACCACACAGCAACAAATTTTATACAGCAAAGCCTTAGTAAACTGCGCTGCCAATGCGCCAGCGGGTCTGATGGCTTATTCACACTACGGAGATAAAAAAACCATGTTACAACGACTTACTAATATCAAACATAACGGCGCACATTCGCGCCTAGCAAAAGGAAGCGCGTTACTTATAGCAGCAAGCTTGCTCAGTGGCTTAGCAGTAGCAAAGCAACCTGAAGCATCAGCTAAAAAAGAAACATCTATCGCTCCCGTAATGCGAATCGAACCGCTTTACCCAAAACAAGCGGCGGAACAAGGCATTAGCGGTTCAGTGGTATTAAAATACGACATAACCCCAGCAGGCAAAACAGCTAACATTACTGTTGTAAAAGCTGAACCAGAAGCAGTCTTTAACAAAGAAGCAAAAAGAGCACTGATGCAATGGCAATATACACCTTCATCAATGGGACAACAAAACGTACTAATACAACTTGATTTTGCACTCAACAGTACAGTTACAAAAAGTGATTTAATAGAGCGAGTTAACATATCGCATTAATGGGAATAAGTGTTTAAGACTATAAAGCAAGCACCCTTTTAGGCTGCTTGCTTTGTGGTTTTTACTTATTCACGTTACAAACTGACAGCGATCATGCCAATAGCGGTCCCTATTCCCACCAGCCAAGTGAACGATCGAATAATATCGAGGTTTAAGTAATAAAAAACACAAAATAAAATACGCGCTACAATATGCGTCATCGCTAAAGTTTCGGTTACGGTATTAACATTATTGGTGCCTAACACCACAGCCAAAGCAACGGCAAATACCGCTAGCGACTCAAAACAATTTTGATGTGCGGCCAACGCCCTTGCTCCGAGCCCTGTAAGTTGCGTTTGTTGCTGGCGCGGATGTTTATTATCGTAACCACCGAGCTTATTCATTTCTATAATAGCTGGGATCCTTGCAACATAAGGCATAGTCACTGCAATTAAGGCGCAAACCAATAAAGTCGTCATAATTTATTCTCTTATTATAAATCCTGATTATTTGAGCAATACATATAACATACACACACAAAAAAAGCCGCCAATACGTTTTATGACGAACGCTGGCGGCTAAACAATAACATCACACTTACTATAGCTAAGTTTACTCTTAAAGCAGTGCGGCATAATGTCGCAGGTGATGAATATTCACTATCACCCTTAATGCGTCGCTTTAATAACCAAAGATTGCTAACGTAAAGACCTTATTTTTTATCGACGAATACCATGACCTGGATCTTTTTCACTTTTTTAGCCGCTTTTATGCAAGCATGGCGAAATGCCCTGCAAAGTAATTTAAGCTCACATGCAAGTGTGGCTGGCGTAACGCTTTCACGCTTTATTTTAGCCGGCCCCATTGCTGCAGTGTATTTATATGGCCTTTATCAATATCAAGATATCGCCATGCCTACCTTTAATAATGCCTTTTGGGGGTTTGTTATTGGCGCAAGTGTTATGCAAATACTTGCCACGGGTTTAATGGTAAAGCTATTTAAAATGAATAATTACGCCGTAGGTGCAGGGCTTGCTAAAAGTGAGGCGTTAGTAGCGGCTATTTTAGGCGTATTATTTTTTGGCTCTGCGCTTAGCTTTCTTGGTTGGCTGGGTGTATTTTTAGGTGCTATTGCGGTGCTTTTACTTAGCGGTATAACCAGCGTAAAACAGTTTGATGCTAAAACAGCGTTACTTGGCCTTGCCTGTGGTACCAGCTTTGCCCTTACATCCCTGTGGGTGCGTGAAGCGAGTTTAAATTCAGGGTTATTATTTCCGCACTCGGCTGCATGGGTTTTACTATTTGTAATAAGCCTACAAACACTTATATTACTTGGCTATTTATTACTAAAAGAGCCGCATACTCTTAGTAAACTTTGGCAATATAAAGGCATTACAACAGCAATTAGTGTTTTTAGTTGTGTAGGCTCTATTGGCTGGTTTAGTGCAATGAGTTTACAGCACGTGGCGTATGTTAAAACGCTTGGGCAGGTTGAAGTATTTTTTACTATGCTAATTGCCATACTTTGGCTAAAACAACCACTTAAAAAGCAAGACACCGCTGGCTTAATCCTAATAGCCATTGCCGCTATTTTGGTGATGCTGCCAAATTGAGAACATAAAAAAGCGCAGGCTTTTAAACCTGCGCTACTATAAGCTGCATATAACGTTTAAAGCGAATGTTAAGCGCTTTTTTTAAGAGCTAATTTTTAGCGTTATCACACCGCAAATGATCATAAGTACACCCGCAATACGCCCAAACGTGGCTGCATCACCGTAAAGTAATATACCCACTAAAAACGTACCCGCAGCACCTATACCTGTCCATACGGCATAGGAAGTCCCCATTGATATTTGCTTTTGTGCAAGCCACAACATAAAACCACTGGCTGTTAAAAATGCAATGGCCATTGCTATTCCCTGCCAGCGTGTGTCGGGATTTTGTGAAATTTTTAAACCAATTGGCCAGCCTATTTCAAGCAAGCCGGCAATGACTAAATAAACCCAAGCCATTAAACATCTCTCTTTTTCAAAATTACGTCGTATAAATCTTCGCGGCGATCTTTTAAATTACGCACTGTCCCTTCGCTATGAAGAATTTTTAGCTTATCCATATCAAGGTCGCTAAATAATAACATTTCGGTATTAGGTGTTGCTTCGTTAAGTGTTGCATCGTGCGGGAACGAAAAGTCAGATGGCGTCAGTACTGCCGATTGCGAGTACTGTACGTCTAGGCTTTCTACTTGTGGTAAGTTACCTACTGAACCTGCAATAACCACATAACATTCGTTTTCGATTGCCCGCGCTTGTGCACAATGGCGAACCCGTAAATAACTATTTTTAGTGTCGGTCCAAAACGGCACAAACAGTATATCAAGCCCTTGCTTAGCTAATATGCGTGAAAGCTCTGGGAACTCTACATCGTAACAAATTTGAATACCTACGCGCCCAGCATCAGTGTCGAATACGGCAATTTTGTCGCCGCCTTGAATAACCCAATCGTTTTGCTCATGTGGGGTTATATGTATTTTGCGCTGCTCGTCTATTTTACCGCTACGGTGGCATAAATAACTTACGTTATAAATTTTGTCGTCTTCGGCAAGTGGCATAGAGCCAGTAATAATATTGGCGTTATATTCTATTGCCATACGCGACATCGCGTTTTTAAACGTTTCGGTGTATTCGGCTAAATAGCGGATTGCTTCAGTTTGATTGCTTTGCTCGGTTAACCCCATCAGCGGCGCGTTAAAAAATTCAGGGAATAAAATAAAGTCACTTTTGTAGTCAGATACCGTATCTACAAAATACTCTACCTGCTTTAACATTTCTTCAACCGACTCTACACAACGCATTTGCCATTGCACTGCCCCTATACGCACGATTGATTTAGTTGATTCGAGCACGGTGTCGGTAGGCTCATACATTATGTTATTCCACTCAAGTAAGGTGGCATAACCTACAGACTCTTGATCCTCCGGCAGGTACTTTTTAAGTAACCGCTTTACCTGAAAGTCGTTAGAAAGCTGAAAGCTTAAAATTGGGTCATAAAGCTCTTTTTGGTCAACCTTTTCAATGTATTCCATTGGCGTCATTTCACTGCTGTGATTGTAATAACGCGGAATACGGCCACCCGCTAAAATAGCGCGTAAGTTATATTGGCGGCACAATTCTTTACGGGCGTCATAAAGGCGACGCCCTAAACGCATACCTCGGTGGGTTTCGCTAATTGCAACATCTAAACCGTATAGCGCATCGCCATCGGTATCGCTAAATACACGGTCATGGCCGTCGGCAATGTCTTCGTAGGTATGCGGATTTGAAAAGCGGGCGTAGTCTACTTGCACGCTGAGTGCTAAACCCACCAGCACGCCGTCATCTACTATGCCTATTTGCCCTTCTGGAAACTGATCGATTAATCTAAAAATGGTATGGCTTGGCCATGCGCCACCTAAGTCTGGGTAAGCTTGATCCATTAGCGTTTTTATTTGTGGGTACTGCTCTTTGGTCAAGTTACAAATTTCTAGGTGGGTTTTTTCTGCCGACATACACAACTCCTTGGGGCATGGGAACAAAAAAGCTGAACAAATGCTCAGCTTAATAAACTATATTATGCGTGCTAACTCACTTTGCAAGTTACTTTAAGCTACGATAAAACAATGTGGTTACTCGCTCTTTTGGTAGCCATTTTGCATATTTAAGACCCAGCTCTGATAGTGGGTCGGCGTCAAGTACTTGCTGCAAACTTGCATCGTTTTGCATTGCCTTAAGCATAACATCTTTGGCTTTTTGCACCAGCTTACGATACGTTATCAGCCCTGAACGGTCACTTACTGGACCATGCCCCGGAATAACTTGAGTATTATCGTCAATTTGGTTAATAACATCGTCAACCGCAGCTAATACTCCATCAACACTGCCGCCACTATCTACATCAACAAACGGTAAGCTACCAAAGTTAAAATAAATATCGCCCATGTGCACTATGTTGTCGTTACTAAAAAAGATAACTGAGTCACCATCGGTATGGGCATGTTTGTAATGCACAACGTGTGCGTGTTCGTTATTAAAATGAAGTTTTAAATCGTGACCAAAACTAATACGTGGCAGGTAATCTGAGTTTGCACCGTGTTTTTCTTCTAATCGCTTATGTACGTTGTCGTGCGCAATGACATGTGCACCCGCTTTTGCAAAATTTTCATTGCCGCCGGTATGGTCGCCATGATGATGGGTATTAATTACAAACTCGGCGCTACCGGGTTTTAAATCGCTAATGGTTTTTTTAATGTCGTCTGAGAGCTTGGCAAACTGATCGTCAATAATGTAAATACCGTCATCACCCACACTTGCAGCAATGTTGCCACCTTGACCAAATAACACATAGACGCTTTCACTTAGTTTTTCTGCGGTAACGGGGTTATCGTCTGCATGAGCCGATGCGCTCAGTAATAAACCAGTTATTATCGCGGGTAGTAATTTTTTCATTTTAGTTCTCCATTGTTAGAGTTATATAGAACGTGATTACTTGCATTTTGGCTCACACTATTTTGGTGAGATAACTATTTGATGCGCTAGCGTTTGTGGCAATAGCGGAGTTTGCTTCCCTTCAATATAGTCGCTAAAACCAGCTCTATAAAACTCTGATAGCGGATGTCCCGACTGCCCACCCGGCACACTTAAAATAGCGCGCTCTAAATGCCCAGGTTGAGCAATAAAACGCTGCGATGCACCAAAATCTCGCCCTTGTACCGCGGGCATGTAAGTATCACCAAACCCTGCAGCAGTTGGCATGTTAAGTAACTTTGCCAACAGCGGGATTTGTTTTGCAAAAGGATGCTCTATAACCAGCTCGTTTACTTTACCCCACTGCCATTGCTTTATATTAGTGCCAAATTGCTCACTCAATTTCTTTACAGTGTGATCAAAAGCACCCTCTAATTGTTCATCCCAACTATTAAATTGAAAATTAACCCAAGATGCAGGTTTATTGTTAATAAGTTGCCACAGCGCAGGCTCTAACCCGCGTTTTATAGGTTTAAGTGTACCTTTGTGCTCATTAAGAGTGACTTCAATATGGTTAAACACAAGGTTAATAACTTCGTCTCTATAGCGTTTAACCAGGGTATAGCCTACCGAAGAAGCACATGCGCATTGCTGCCAGTTTTCAAGCTCTGTGATGTACTTCGCATTTTTAACCTCATTGGTTTTTAACTGCTTGAGTAACAACTCATGCCATGGCATTAAAAAGCGGGCTTGGTTATCAAGCTGTAGTGCGTAAAAGTCGCTCTCGGCAAAGATTTGTTTTTCAAATAAACGGTCACGAATTTGGCTTGAACGTGCGCCTAATGCGTAACCACCATTACCAAAACGTGCATTGTCACTGGCAGATACAACCCGAGAGTTTCCTGTCCATAATCGCCCGCTGGGTGGGTTTTTAACAAATGGACGATTAATTTCGTTTTGCTCAAAAAGTGCTGAGTACTGCTGTGCATTTACACTTAACTCACTGACATTTGTTCGCGCCGGAATACCGCCTATATTTTTCCATGCCGCATTACCTAGGCCATCAACAACCATTAAATTCTGTACAGGTATACCCACATTACTTGCAAGGGCGAGCGCATCGTCCACAGTATCTGCTTGCTCAAGCTTTAATAGCTGCATGTTAACCGCATAAGGTTGATGCGCTGCCCAACTAAGTGCATAAGGCTTTTCGTTAATGTATTTTACTGGGCCGTATTCGCTCATTATTAACGAGTAAGGTTCAGCGCTTCCCTCTGGTAATAAAATAGGTTCATCAACAAGCCATGTTTTGCTATCGCTATTTAGCGCAATCCAATCGGCAGTATCTAAATAACCGTTAGTGAAACCCCATGCAATTTTATTGTTGGTTCCCACTACAATGGCAGGAGTGCCAGGAAGTGATACGCCTGTTATTTGAGATTGTTTACCATTTTGCGTGTAATTAAGCTGCGCTCTGTACCAAATAACCGGCACCGCCATTGATAAGTGCATATCGTCAGACAGCATACCTGCACCTGTTTTTGTAAGCTCTCCGGTAACGGCCCAATTATTACTACCAAGCTCTTGAGGGGCTTCAATGTGGGTTGCAACATGAGCCGTTTGCGTTGCAAGAACCGGCATCTCACCTGCAAATGGGGCTAATTTACTACCATCAAGCGCAGCTTGGTATTGGCTAGGTTGCGTTAAAAAATCAACCATATTTTTACTGTATATTTGCTCTAATTGAATCAAAGTTTGATCGCGATTAAATGTCATGCTTTGTAAATCTAAGTACATGCTAAAAATCACTAATAAGCTGTCCTCGCTTTGCCACGGTTTTTGAGTTGCGCCGGTAAGTATATATTCAAAGCTTGCATACCCTACTTGGGCTAAACCTTCGTTTACGCCTTGAGCATAACTTTTTAACAGCTGTTTATCGCGCTCTGGTAAAGTATTTAAAATAGCACGGCTACGTTTACGCAGTTGATGAAAGCGCATTTTTTTATCAAGCCCAACAGCGGCTTTACCAAATAATTCACTTAGCTCACCTGCGGCGTTGCGCCTTAATAAATCCATTTGAAAGAATCGGTCCTGTCCGTGTGCATAGCCTAATCCGTAAGCACCATCGTTGCGGTTTTTAGCGTTGATAACAGCTTGGCCCAATGTATCGCGAGAAATTTTAACAGGTTCATTTACTGCCATACTGCGCCCGTTGCCATCAAGTGCTGGTAAACTCAAGCTAAGTACCCCATACACCACAGCGGTGCCACCCAGCCCTAAAATTACAATTAATAACAACAAGCGTTTGATTAATTTATACATTGAGTTGCCCTTCCACCCTTTACGTTGCCTATACAATAACCACAGCTTTATTAAATAATCATGATCTTGCTCGCAAAGGATGAAATAAACATCAAAATCCACGATAATGTCACTTCCACACATCGTGCAGAACTAGTTGAGATCAATATGACTGAAAAAACGTTTATCAAAGGTAAAGACCGCGATTTAGAATCGTCAATCTCTACCATGCAAAACAAGCTTAAAGCCCTAAACATTAATGTTGAAGAGGCGCTTTGGCTTAATCCTGTAGCTAACTGTTATTCGGTTCATATTAAAGACAGCGAC
This sequence comes from Pseudoalteromonas sp. PSi26, assembly GCF_054960575.1. Taxonomy (NCBI): domain Bacteria; kingdom Pseudomonadati; phylum Pseudomonadota; class Gammaproteobacteria; order Alteromonadales; family Pseudoalteromonadaceae; genus Pseudoalteromonas; species Pseudoalteromonas sp. PSi26. The sequence goes on from NZ_JBHNYT010000013.1 coordinate 43,817, forward strand.
TGCGGTGTTATGTTTACCAATGGTAAAGGCGCAACCGATAAAGCCTCTATTGCCTCTGCGCTAGGTGAATATTTTGAGCGTTTAAGCTGTAACTACTTTTTTGCTGACTTTTACCTAGGTGAAGAATTTGCCAACGGCGACTTTACTCATTACCCAAACGAAAAATGGTTTAAAGTTGAAGGTGAAGAAGTGCCTGAGGGCATAATGGACGAAAGCCTGTGGGATTACTTTGATCCAGAGCGCGAACTTAATGCATCACACCTTTTTGATTTTAACTCAGGTAATAACGAGCGCGGCATTTGTACATTGCCATACACGCGCCAACGCGATAACCAAGACGTGTACATTCCAGTAAACGTGATTGGTAATATTTTTGTATCTAACGGTATGAGCGCAGGTAACACCAAGTTTGAAGCGCGAGTTCAGGGCTTGTCTGAAGTATTTGAACGCGCAATAAAAAACCGTATTATTGCTGAAGGCATTTGTTTACCAATCGTGCCTGAAGAGGTTGTTAAGCAGTACCCACAAATTCACGAAGCATGTGAAGAACTGCGTAGCCATGGTTTTCATTTACGTATTGCCGATGCATCACTAGGCGGTAAATACCCAGTAATGAGCGTAACGCTGATTAACCCAACAGATGGCTCTGTATTTGCCTCGTTTGGTGCTCACCCTTCATTTGAAGTAGCCCTTGAGCGTACGGTTACCGAACTTTTACAAGGTCGCCGCCTTGATCAGCTTGATGTGTTCCAGCCAGCCACGTTCGATAACGACGAAGTAGCAACGCCTGAAAACATTGAATTGCACTTTATTGATTCTAGCGGTTTAATATCGCATGACTTTTTCCGTGCAACGCCTGATTTTGACTTTGTACACTGGGACTTTAGCGGCACAACAGAGCAAGAATACAACTTCTGTACTGACCTAATTCATAGCATGAACCACGACATTTACATTATGGATTACACGCATTTAAACGTGTATGCATGTCGTATTTTAGTACCCGGCATGTCAGACATTTACCCAGTAGATGAGCTTATTTGGCGTAACAACAACGAAGGCGCTAAATTCCGTGAAGCATTCCTATCGCTTGATCAGTACGATGCTGAGCAATGGATGGACATTTACGACAGCCTAGAAGAAGCCGGCCACAGCGATATTATTCGCGCAGCAGAGTTTATTGGCCTTGCAACCGATGCCGACACACCTTGGCACACACTGCGTATTGGTGAGCTTAAAGCGCACCTATGTTTAGCCGCAGGCAGCGAAGAAGCAATTGATTGGGTTGATTGGATACTGCATACAGGCCAAGTAAACGAAGAGGCAATGCGCCATTTCCGCTGCTTAAAAGCCATTCTTGAAATTAAATACGATGACGAACGTGAATACGCCGACTACCAAGATGCACTTGGTTTAATGTTTGGCAGCGACAACGTAACGCTTGCGATTGAAATTGCCGAAGGCCGTACATTATTTAACGGTTTAACCTTCCCTGGTTTGTCGCTTAATGGCTTTAAAAAGCACGCGGCACTCCTAGATGGCTACCGTAAGTTACATGTAGCTAAACAAAACCATTGGGCACGTGAAGTAAGCGACTCATAGTTTTAAACTGCTATTTATAAAAATAAAATGGCGCTTATGTATAAGCGTCATTTTAATTTGTACAATAAATAGCTATAGTTGAGTAGCCTAACCCAAGCCAATGTAGCTAATGCCGCCAACTAATAATAAAAAAACGAATATTCATAACTACAAACGAATCTTCTGGTTATCGATGACACTACTACTGCTTATTAGTGTTGTACTAGAGCGCATTAATTACAATCGCGTGAAAGACGCTCATCGCCTACAAATACTCTTTGAAGTAAGCACCTATAGAGCTCAACTAGAAGCCATTTTAATTTCAAACATTCAATTAGTCCGTGGTTTAGGCGTTGCGGTTTCTGCAGAGCCTAACTTAAATCAAGAACGCTTTGCACAAATTGCTGCCCCCCTTTTTAATACATCAAAAGAACTTCGAAATATTGGCGGCGCACCCAATATGATTATTAAAATGACTTACCCTATTAAAGGCAACGAAGGTGCGCTGGGCCTTAACTTACTGACCAATAAAAACCAACGCGCTGATGCAATAAAAGCACGCGATACCAATACAATTATAATGGCAGGCCCATTAACACTTGTGCAAGGTGGAGAAGCACTCATAGCGCGTGTGCCTGTATATACCCCGCCAGAGAATACGTTTTGGGGATTACTATCGGTTGTTTTAGATATCAATAAAATTTATAAAAACGCCGGTATTTTAGAGCTAGAAGACAATTATAACGTTGCACTTCAAGGCCGAAATGGGCTGGGTGATAAAGGCGAGTTTTTTTTTGGTGAAGCCACGATACTGAATCAAAACCCTCTGGCATTTTCCCTAAACTTTCAAGGCGGTAACTGGCAGTTATATGTTGCACCAAAGCAGGGCTGGAGCCCACCCAGCTCAGCAATTTGGCCATTACGTTTAGCAATAATTATTATTTGTGCGTTACTTACATGGGCATTTTTGTTTTTTTTAAAAATGCTTGAACGCCAGCAAAAAAATGAAAAAATGCTAGAAACCATGAGCGATTTAGCGCAAATAGGTGCGTGGTCGTTTAATTTAGAAACGAAACAAGTTTATTGGTCAGATATGACTAAAAAACTGTTTAAATACCCACTCAATACCCAGCCGCAATGGCCTGAAGATTTAAGTTATTTTAAAGAAGGTGAAAGCAGAGAAACCATCAAACCTCTACTCGAACGTGCTATTAAATATGGTCATAGTTATGAAGTTGAACTAGAGGTAATAAACGGTGAAGGGGAAGCCGTATGGGTACTGGTTAACGCAGAAGCTGAACATAAAAATGGTCGATGTGTGCGTATTTTTGGTTCGCTACAAAATATTGATACCCGTAAAAAAATTGAATTAGAAAACAGCTTTACAGCACTACACAATGAAACGTTAGCCTCATTAACGGTTAATAAGCTCATTTTAAACGGTAAACTTAGCCAATCAAAAGACATACTCACTGAAGCTATTTGCCATGCTTTAAAAATTGAACGCGCTAGCATTCGTTTTTATAACGAAGATCACACACAGTTAATTCCGTTCGCACTGCATAATAAATTAACACAAGCCGAAAGCGTTGAACTAACCTGGCTTAGAAAACATCTTCCTGACTTTTTTAATATGCTTGATCACCAAGCTGTATTTAATATTCCCGACGTTATTCATAATTCAGCGCTATCTCCTTTGTCGCCATATTACTTATTGCCATTGGGAATAAAATCGATGCTGTGCGTAACAATCCCTGCCGGCAACGGGGTATTAGGAATAATATGTGCTGAGCAATGCAAAACCACACGCTTGTGGACAAAAAACGAAGAAAGTTTTTTAATCACAGTGGCTACGCTTATAGGCAGTTTACATTCAAGCCAGCAACGCATAGAAGCAGAACAAGAATTAGTAGAAGCTAAAGAGTTAGCCGAACAAGCGGTGGCAGCAAAAAGTGAATTTTTAGCAACTATGAGCCACGAAATTCGCACTCCTATGAATGGGGTGCTAGGCATGCTAAATATAATTAAGCAAACAAAGTTAGATCAACAACAAGCGCACCACATTGAGTTAGCACAATCATCGGCAGAGTCTTTGCTTAATATTATTAATGACATATTAGACTTCTCTAAAATGGAAGCGGGTAAACTTAATATTGATAGTATTCAGTTTAATCTCCCAAAATTATTAGGTGAAGTGGTTGAATCGTTTGCACTAAAAGTAGAGCAAAACAATACAAAACTAATTTTAGACGCAACCCAAATTACAGTAAGTGAAATAATTAGTGACCCAAATAGGCTTAGGCAAATTCTTAATAACTTGATTGGCAATGCTGTTAAATTTACTAAAAATGGTGACGTTATTATTATAGCCAGAGTGGAAGACTCCACCGATGGCTCCTTTCTAGAGTGCTCAGTAATTGATACTGGTATTGGAATTAATAAAAACCAGCAAACATCATTATTTAATTCATTTACGCAAGCAGATGCCTCGACTACGCGCCAATTTGGCGGCACAGGCCTTGGCCTAACGATAGTAAAACAACTGTGTGAATTAATGGGTGGCGGCGTAAGTGTTAACAGTGTTGAAGGCGAAGGCAGTACGTTTGCATTTAATATAAAAATACAACCTAGATTAAGTAAAGAGCAAGCTTTACCAAGCCATCTAATAAACAACAAGCGTATTTTAATTATTGACGAATGCCACTTAAATACCAGTATTGCCACTAAACAGCTGCTGGTTTGGGGGGCTCATGTCGAATTTATAAATGACTACAGTGAAGTACTAACACACTTAGCGGATACGACTCATTTATACGATGCAATTTTAGTTGATTATCACTTTTTTTCTATTGCTGCAAAAACGCAAAAAACCGCCTTACAAAACTTCATTTACAAATCTAAATGTAAGTCGGTGATTATGGCGCCAATGAGTTACTCGCAAAAAAATTCAACGCTTGCAATGAACGTTGACTGCATGATTTTTAAACCTTTAACACCATCAGATTTATTCGACTCACTCACTAATGAAAAGTTTTTAGAGCAGCAATTAAATCAGGCACAACTCACTAATACACTTACAAAAGCACCTATTAAAGATTCATCAGAGCCCGTTTTATTGTTAGTAGAAGACAATAAGATAAATCAAGTTGTGGCCTCTGCATTGTTAAAAGAGGCCGGGGTGATCTTTGATATTGCTGAAAATGGTGAGCAAGCAATTAGCAAACTAAACGCCAAACAAAATAACCCGTATAAACTTATTTTAATGGATTGCCAAATGCCAATAATGGATGGTTACCAAGCCACGCAGGCAATCAGACAAGGCGGAGCAGGTGAAAAATACAGTCGCGTTTCAATTATTGCTTTAACGGCTAATGCCATGCAAGGCGATAGAGAAAAATGTATTGCTGCGGGCATGGACGATTACTTAACTAAGCCGCTTGATATGGCCGCCTTAAAACCCAAGTTGCAGCACTGGCTTGGCAGTTAAATAAGGCTTACCACTAATTAGCATTAACAATTAATATTTTTAAGGGTACTTATGCAGTTATCACCACACCAACAACGTGTTATTGGTTGTCTCCTAGAAAAACAAAGCACTACACCAGAGCATTACCCTTTATCACTCAATGGGCTAACCAATGCATGTAATCAAAAATCGAATCGCGTTCCTGTTCTTAATTTAACCGAAAGTGATGTGCAAATTGCGCTAGATGAACTTAGTGACATGCGCCTAGTTACTGTTGATGAAGCACTTTCGGGGCGAGTAAATAAATACGACCACCGCTTTTGTAATACCGAATTTAGTAGCTTACAGTTTTCAGCACAACAACGTGCCATTATTTGCCTATTGCTGTTACGCGGTGCCCAAACACCCGGCGAATTAAGAACTCGCAGCGCTCGCCTCGCTGATTTTAATAATGTAGATGAGGTTGAAAACGCCCTAAATAAACTAATTGAAAACGAGCAAGTCGCCAAACTACCGCGCGAAGCAGGTAAACGTGAAAGCCGATATATTCATTTATTTGGTGAGCAACCAATTACACCTGATAGCGATACCATTAATTTACCCAGCGAAGTGATTAAAGATAAAGAGTTAAACGATTTGTTGCGCGAAGTAGAAGAACTAAAAGCAGAACTTAACCAGATAAAAGCACATTTAGGGCTTTAAATAAGTAAAACTAAATCACATAATAAGCTTATTGCGTATCACATTTAAAAATATTACAAGGAGCCGGCAATGCGCGCCGAAATAATGGCTGAAATGAAAGTTCAGCCAACCATTGATGTAAACGCTGAGATCTCTCGTCGAGTTAACTTTATAAAAGCACGTTTAGTTGCGGCTCACTCACGATCGCTTGTGCTTGGTATTAGTGGCGGGGTTGATTCTTCAACTTGCGGCCGTTTATGCCAATTAGCTGTTAACGAATTAAATGAAGAACACAGCACTAATAAATACCAATTTATTGCTGTGCGCTTACCTTACGGTGTTCAAGCTGATGAAGACGAAGCGCAAATGGCGGTTGATTTTATTCAGCCAAGTAAGCGCATGACCGTTAACATTCAGCCTGCTGCCGATGCGTTACATGAGCAAGTGTTAATGGCAATGACTAGCAGCGGTGACGCATTACCAGAACAAGCACAACTAGATTTCATTAAAGGTAACGTTAAAGCGCGCCAACGTATGGTTTCCCAATACGAAATTGCCGGTTTTAGTCAAGGTTTAGTGGTTGGCACCGACCATAGCGCTGAAAATATTACAGGCTTTTACACTAAATTTGGCGATGGTGCATGTGATTTGGCGCCTCTTTTTGGCTTATCTAAGCGCCAAGTTCGCGCACTAGCGACTGCTTTAGGCGCACCAGCATTGCTTGTTGAAAAAGCCCCAACAGCCGATTTAGAAAGCGACCGACCAGGCCTCACCGACGAAGAAGCGCTTGGTTTAAGTTACAATCAAATTGATGACTTTTTAGAGGGCAAACCTGTCTCTGAAGAGGTGGAGCAAAAGTTAATCGGCATATATATGCGTACGCAACATAAACGCCAGCCAATACCAACAATTTACGATTGATATAAGTGATATAAAAAGCAATTAACCGTATTGGGTTTAATTGCTTTTTTGATCGCCCTATTCAAATATTACGTACACATTACGCTTAACGTACTAATATTTATTAAAAACTTGCCAAAGAGAACACTGCATTATATGACATCGCCCATTTTAATCACCGGCGCTGGCCAACGAATCGGCCTAGCCCTTGCTCAACACTACCTTACTCAAGGGCAAGAAGTCATTATTACTTACCGTACTCGCCATAATGCTGTAGAAAAACTAGCGCAGCAAGGGGTGACCTGTATTCATGCCGATTTTAGTACTGATGCGGGAATTAATGAGTTTATTAATACGTTGAAAGCCCATACCCAGTCTTTAAAGGCTGTTATACACAACGCATCTAGCTGGGACTGTGAAGCAAATAACCCAGACCACGCTAAGCTTTTTGATAACATGATGCACATACATGCCAAAACACCTTACTTAATTAATATGCAGTGCGCTGACTTACTTTTAGCGTACCAGCAAGCTAGTGGCACCGCCGCAAATATTGTGCACCTTACTGACTATGTAGTTGAAACAGGTAGTCCTAAGCATTTGGCATACGCGGCAAGCAAGGGCGCACTTGATAATCTAACAAAATCGTTTAGTGCTAAATATGCACCTAATATAAAAGTAAATGCGGTTGCGCCTTCGCTTATTATTTTTAACGAGCACGACGACGAACAATACCGCGCTAAAACACTCAAAAAATCATTGATGGGCATCGAACCTGGGTGCCAAGAAATTGTAAACAGCATTGATTTACTCTTACAAAGTCAGTACATAACAGGGCGCTCTATTCCTGTTGATGGCGGACGTCATTTAAAGTAAAAAACACTGAGACACCTATGCATAACGAATTAAAAGACAGCTACCAAAAAATTATAACCGCCGTAGGCGAAGACGCTGAACGTGAAGGTCTATTAGACACACCAAAACGTGCGGCAAAAGCAATGGAATACCTAACACAAGGTTATCGCCAAACGCTTGATGAAATTACCAATAATGCAGTATTTACCTCTGATGCCGACGACATGGTATTAGTACAAGACATAGAACTTTACTCTATGTGTGAGCACCACTTACTGCCATTTATTGGCCGCTGCCATATTGCTTATATTCCAAATGGCAAAGTGCTGGGGTTATCTAAATTTGCGCGTATTGTTGATATGTTTTCGCGTCGCTTTCAAATACAAGAACAGTTAACACATCAAATTGCCAAAGCCGTTGAAGAAGTAACTGGCGCAAAAGGCGTAGGTGTTATCGTTGAAGCAAAGCACATGTGTATGATGATGCGTGGTGTAGAAAAGCAAAACTCAAGCATGCGTACATCGGTAATGCTGGGTAACTTTAGAAGCGATCCTAAAACACGCAACGAATTTTTGCAGCTTATTAAAGGGTAATCTATGGCCAACGCAATTATTAACGTAACTAACTTACGCTTGCGTACATTTATTGGTTTTAATCCTGAAGAGCGTGAAAAAAAGCAAGACGTAGTCATTAATTTAGAGATTCACTACCCTGCCGATAACGCATGTAAAACCGATGAAGTAGACCAGGCACTTAACTATAAAGTGATCACCAAAGAGGTAATTAGTTTAGTTGAGCAAGGGCACTTTTTATTACTAGAAAAGCTAGTCGCTGAAATTCTTGCTGTTTGTCATTCACACCCGAGTGTAAATTATGCTAAAGCCCGTGTAGATAAACCGCATGCGCTTCGCTTTGCTGACTCTGTATCATTAACACTTGATTGGACAAAGTAGCGTACGTATAGCTTAAATAAGAGCTTCTACTCCCACTGCAAGGGCAATAACCGCTAAATAGCGTGCGCCTTTGCCAAGTGTTACTAAAAGTAAAAACACGCTAAACCTTACTTTAAAAATACCACCAATGACTGTTAATGGGTCGCCAACAATAGGCAGCCATGCAAACAATAGGCTGTATACGCCATATTTATTAAACTGATTTTGCGCCTTTTCAAGCCCTTGTTCTGATACCGGAAACCACTTTTTATGTTTAAAACGTAAAACTTGCGTGCCTAACCAATAGTTAATACAGCTTCCCAATACGTTACCTAGTGTTGCAACCAACCATAAAAGCCAAAGGTTAACTTGGCTTTGTGTGATCATTCCCACCATGATCACCTCTGAAGAACTAGGCAATAGCGTAGCTGAAATAAATGCGCTTAAAAACAGCGTTAGATAAAGCATAATAACCTTGTGGGAAAAGGTAAAACCCCAGCCTTAGGCTAGGGTCTGTTTATATAAATAATTGAGCGCTTATTTTATCAAATTTAAACTCAGTGGATAATTAAACTCTTTACCTTCATTGGCTTTAATACTCGCTAAAACCACCATCACAAAAGCAAATATAGCCACAATAGGAAGTAAAATTACACCGATCACAACAAACATCAGCACAAAACAAATAATATAGGCAATGGCCATGGTTATCTGAAAATTAAGCGCTTTTTTACCGTGCTCATTGACCATTTGCATTTCATCTTTTTTTATTAACCAAATAATTAATGGTCCTATTATTGAACCAAACGGCACAATAAATCCAGCAAATGCGCTTAAATGGCATAACATTGCCCATGTGCGCTCATCTTTATTTACTACTTTAACCTGTTGATTTTCTTCCATAACACAATCCTTTAATTTTTATAATGCGGTTTAATTATACACAGATATATAAATTTTCTGGCGTATTTACTTACAAAAATCACAGCCTGAATGTCTGTGATAAAAAAGTGATAAGTTTGTGAGAGTTTCTGGAGACGATTATTCAATACTTAACTCGAATCATCACTTACAGGAAATAAAAAATGAAAGCTTCAATATTTACACTTGCAACTCTTTTAGCGGTAGCTAGCCAGTCAACCACGGCTGCAGAGTTAGACTTAACAATAACCAACCTAACCCAAGGCATTCATTTCACTCCGCTACTCGTTACAGCACACAACAGTGAAGACAAGCTTTTTGAAGTTGCAACTGAAGCTTCTACCGCATTACAAACAATGGCTGAAGGTGGCAATATAGCTGAGCTAATGGCACAAGCCACTGCAGCAGGTAGCGATATGGCTGCAAACCCAGCAGAAGGTCTATTAGCACCATCGTCATCAACCATAACAACATTAATGACGACTGACGGTAACGATTACTTATCGGTGACCGCTATGTTACTGCCTACAAACGATGGATTTGTTGGCCTTGATAGCTGGAAAATACCAACCGAAGCAGGTACCTACACGGTTTATTTAAATGCATACGATGCGGGCACTGAGCAAAATAATGAGCTAGTGGTTGAAGGTTCTGGAGCACCTGGTACGCCAGGTATTCCTGCAGCACCAGGTGGTGATGCGGGTACCGGTGGCGCAGGCTTAACAAGCACCGATAGCAACATTAACGTGCATATTCACCCTGGTACACTAGGTGACGACGACTTAACCGCTGGTAATAGTGATTTAAGCAACACGGTTCACAGATGGTTAAACCCTGTAGCTAAGCTAACCGTTACGGTTAAGTAGGAGCGTAATCATGGTATCTTTAAATAACTTTAAAAAAAGCATCGTGGTTGTTGCACTAGCAGCTTCACTTGCAGCCTGTGGCGACAACGACAGTAACGATCCTGTTCAAGTTGTTACACCGCCAACACCTGAGCCTGTAAGCTATACATTTGATGTAACCGTAAGCAACTTAACTGCAGGGCAGCCACTATCGCCTATTGCCGTTATTGCACATACAGAAGGCACACTTTGGCAAATTGGCAGTGCGGCATCGGTTGCATTAGAAACCATGGCTGAAGGAGGCGACAACAGCCAACTGCTTGCATTAGAAAACGCCATTGCCAACGCATCAAGCGAAGGTCCTGTTGGACCTGGTGCCAATACCACGATCACAATAACCACGGACTCACTTGAAGCACTTAAACTGTCGCTTGCCACTATGATGGTGAACACTAATGATGGATTTACCGGTCTTAGTGCTTTAGACGTATCTTCATTAGCCGTGGGCGACTCTTTAACTCGCACCACCGTTGCTTATGATGCAGGTACTGAAGCAAATACAGAAGCAGCTGGTACGATACCCGGTCCTGCTGATGGCGGAGAAGGTTTTAATGAAGCCCGTGATGATGTTAATTTTGTAGCAAGACACCCAGGTGTCGTTACAAATGAAGATGGCTTATCTAGTTCAGTACTTAGCCCTGAACATAAGTTTGATAACCCATTAGCAAAAGTGGTTATTACCCGCACTCAGTAATTCGTTTATCAGTATTGACCTTGATATACCAGCTTGTAATTGGGAAGTAGGGGCGCATGGAAGCCCCCTTTTTTTTTACGAGGATAAACAATGCGTCATGAAAAATTACTCATAGTCGAAGACGACAGAGAAATTGGTAAATTAATTACCACACAGCTTACATCGCTAAATTTACATGTGGATCATGTTATCAGTGCTGAGCTGGCTCTAAAAAAAATTGCCAAGCACCCCTACGGGCTTATTTTACTGGATATAAACCTTCCGCAAATGGATGGATTGAGTTTATGTCGTAAAATAAAAGAGCACTATCCAACGACCTCCGTTATTTTACTCACTGCACTAAGTAGCGACATGGACAGGGTTATTGGCCTAGAAATGGGCGCCGACGACTATATTTGTAAACCTTTTTTTGCACGTGAACTACAAGCCAGAGTAAAAACCCAACTGCGACACAGAGCACAACTACTCGCTAGCCAAAACACTGAGAAGAGCTCTATTCAAAGCGAACAAACGCTTCATGTTGGCTCGTTACACATTGAGTTTGACTCTCATCAAGTGTATTTAGCCGAACAAGCAATTAATCTTACCGCCACCGAATTTGACTTGCTGGTGTACTTCGCACGCCACCCTAATCATGTATTTAGCCGCCAGCAACTGCTCGATAAAGTATGGGGGTACCAACACAGCGGCTACGAACATACTGTTAATTCGCATATTAATCGCTTGCGCGCAAAGCTCGAATTACATCAGCCAATCCCCATTATAGAAACAGTTTGGGGTGTGGGATACAAACTCAATCCAAACCAACTTAATTAAGACTTTTATTATGAAACTCTCTTTGTACCAAAAATTAGCAGTGTCGTTAGCCGTTATTTTTTGTTTTATTTGCGCGCTGGTTTATAGCTGGAGTAAACAACTAGAACTCAACTCTAAACACCATGGAGAACAAAATTTACATTTAGCGCTAGCTGAGCATTTAGTACAAGATAATCCATTAATAAAAGAGGGTGTATACGATTACGAAGCCCTTGAAAACCTATTTCATACTTTAATGTTACTCGGCCCCGCCTTTGAATTTTACTTTGTAGACGAAAACGGAAAAATATTAACTTACTCCGCAGAGCCCGGAAAAGTGAAGCGTACATATATTAATTTAACGCCATTAAAGCACCTTATAGCTAACCCAAGTGCTACACCAGTTTATGGCGACAACCCAAGAAACCCTGATCAACAAAAAATATTTTCTGTGGCGCCTGTTTTTAATAACAACACATTGCAAGGGTATTTATACGTAATTATTGGTGGTGAGGCATACGACACCTCACTCAATAATATAAAAAGTAACGACTCGTTATTAGTGGCTGCCATATGGCTAGGCTCAGCACTCGTTTTTCTATTTATTGCGATGCTTATTTTGCTGCGATTTTTTACAAACCCTATTCAACGTCTTGCAAAAGATGTGAGCAATATTGAAGCTGCTAACTACAGCCTAACCGATACAAAACTGAGTCAATACTCAAACCAAAAAAGTAACGAAGTCCACAGCTTAGGTCGAAGTATTCAAGCAATGCTAACGCGTATAAACGAGCAATTCAAAGCACTTGAGCAAGGTGATAAACAACGCAAAGAGCTACTTACTCACTTATCTCACGACTTACGTACGCCACTGGCTTCGTTGCAAGGTTTTTTAGAAGTGTTAAATCAGTCAGGTGACAAACTAAGTAAACAAGAACAGCAAGAATACCTGCAAGTGTCATTAAATAACTGTGGCCAACTGAAGCAACTTATAGAGCAAATTTTTGAACTCGCACACCTCGAAAATGGCGAAATAAACATCAACAAAGAAACATTTAACTTAGGAGAGCTCATTTACGATTGTATTGCTAAGTTTAGTTTGGCCGTAGAGAAAAAAGGCATTAATTTATCGGTTGAGCCAGAAATTTGTGACTTTCCTGTCATTGCCGACATAGCCAAACTTGAGCGTGTTTTAAGTAACTTAATCGATAACGCCATTAGGCATACCCCGCGTGATGGCAGTATTGCTGTGCGTGTAAAACGCGGTGACCACAATCAATTATTTGTGCAGGTTTCTGATACCGGCGTGGGTATTAAACACGAAGAGTTAAAAGCTATTTTTGATCCCCACTACCAAGCTAGTAATTCTAACAAAGCGGGCCGTCAACAAGGTGGGTTAGGGCTTGCTATTTGCCGCGGGCTATTAAAACTCATGGACAGTGAAATAAACGTTCAAAGTGAAATAGGTAAAGGCACTATGTTTAGCTTTAATTTGCCACAAAAAAAGGCGTAACTTAACGTTACGCCTTGGCTCATTACTTAGTTGAATTTGGGTGTGGCTATTTTTTTATACCCGCTAAATCAAGCATAAATGCATAATTTAACGCGGCATCTTCTAAGCGTTTAAAACGGCCAGAAGCACCGCCGTGTCCGGCTTCCATATCTATTTTAAATAATAGTTTATTATCATCTGTTTTGTAGTCACGCAACTTAGCAACCCATTTTGCTGGCTCAAAATATTGAACTTGTGAATCGTGTAAGCCTGTAGTTACTAACATATTAGGGTAGTCTTGCTTACTGACTTGATCGTACGGTGAATAAGACAACATATAATCGTAGTATTCTTTCTCGTTAGGGTTACCCCACTCGCCATACTCGTTAGTTGTAAGCGGAATAGTCTCATCAAGCATAGTGGTAACCACATCAACAAACGCAACCTGTGCAACCATGCCTTTGTAAAGCTCAGGCGCTTGGTTTGCCACCGCACCCATTAATAGTCCACCCGCACTGCCGCCTTGTGCAAATATGCTGTCTTTCGCACCATACTTTTGCTCAACTAATGACTTAGTTACATCTACAAAGTCGTTAAACGTGTTCTTTTTAGTAAGTAGTTTACCCGCTTCGTACCACGGACGGCCTAACATTTGTGAGCCACGCACGTGTGCAATTGCAAATACAAAACCACGGTCAAGCAATGTTAATCGTGCAGAAGAAAAGCTCGGATCTATTGTTGCGCCATAAGAACCATAGCCGTATTGCAATAATGGGTTAGTGCCATCTTTTTTAAATAACTCTTTTCGATACACCAAACTCACCGGTACTTTTACGCCATCACGCGCTGTAACAAAAATACGCTCAGACGCATAATTGTCTGCGTTAAAGTCACCTAATACCGTTTGTTGCTTCAATAATGTTTTTTCGCCAGTGGCCAAATTAACATCATAAGATGAACCCGGCGTCGTCATACTGGTGTAGTAAACACGCAGCGTATCGCTGTCTAATTCGTTATTACCGTACGCATTAATTGTATATGCACTGTCGTTAAAGCTTAGTGGTAACTCTTTGCCCGATATTAAATTACGCGCAATCAGTGTTGATTGGCCCATTTCGCGTTGTTGGTATACTAAATAGTCATCAAACAACTCAACATCTTCGAGTTTAATCTCCTCGCGCGCAGGGATCACGCTTTGCCAATTTGCTTTATCACCGGCTTTATCAATATCTACTTTCATAAGCTGAAAGTTAACGGCGTTTAAATTAGTAACAATGTAATAAGTATTGCCTAATTTGGAAATGCTGTATTCAAGGTTGGCTTCACGTTCAATTAAGCGCTTAGGCTTAGCGTTTACATCATTTGCACTCAGCACTGACACACCCGATGCATCAGTACTGCTATGCCAAATATAAATTTCTGAGCCGTCTTTGCTCTTGCTCATACCGGTGAAATAGCTTGTGTCTGTTTCTTCGTAAACAAGCTCGTCATCGCTTTGTGGTGTACCAAGCGTATGACGATAAACCTGATACCCGAGTAAGGTTTGCGCGTCTTTTTTGATGTAATAGACTGTTTTATTGTCGTTCGCCCACACAACATAACCACTGGTGCCTTCAAGCGTGTCTTCTAATAATTTACCAGTGCTTAAATCCTTAATTTTTATGTTGTAAACACGGCGACTCACCGTATCTTCACCATACGCCATTAAGTTGTCATTTGGGCTTACATTTAGGCCACTAACCGCAAAATAGTCATGACCTTTAGCTAGTTCATTTACGTCTAAAATAACTTCCTGACCGGTGCCTGCAAAATCACTACTGCGTAAGTAAGTAGTGTACTCATTATCGCCGCGAGTTTGCGACGAGTAATAGTACTGGCCGTCTTTTACCGGAACAGAGTCATCATCTTTTTGGATTCGCCCTTTAAGCTCTTCAAATAAACTACTTTGTAATTTTTTAGTATGCGCAAGCATAGCGTCAGAATACGCATTTTCGGCTTCTAAATAGCTAATGATTTCAGGTGCTTTTCGCTCGTCATCTCTGAGCCAGTAGTAATTATCGATACGTGTATCGCCATGAATGGTCATTTCATGGGGTACTTTTTTAGCAATTGGTGCTACTGCTGTTACAGCTTGAGCTGACTCAACTTGAACCGTATTTTTTTGAGTTTCTTCGGGGGCTTTATTACACCCGCTTAAAATAGCAAGCGAGAGTGCTGCAAGTGCAAAAGGAGTACGTGTCATGGGCAAAGTCCTTATTATTTTTGTTATCTCAATATACCTAAAATTAATACCTTTTGTGATTTAGTTTGTGAAGCTATGTAAAAAGGGAGCCGAAGCTCCCTTTATTTAGTACTTAAGCGTTTTTAAGCTTACTTTTGCTTGCGACGACGCATAAATGCGAACGGTGCAACTAAAAGAGTTAACCAAGCTAATGAACCTGAAGAACTTTTCTTCTCTGGCTCTGGAGTAACAACAGCCGGAGGTACTACTGCAGTTACATTAACAGTTACAGTTACAGGCTCAGAAACATTGCCTCGAATATCAATCGCAACAACTTCCATTTCAGCAGTGGTATCACCTGCTAACATATTGGTGTCAGCAACAACAATTTGGCCTTGCTCATCAACACCTAAACCAATATTGGTGTTTGATTGAACGTAGTACTCAGAAACCGCTAAATCAAACTCAGCTTCTTCAATTGTAAGCGCGCCAACTACTGTACCATCGGCTGCATCTTCAGAAACTGAGAATTCACCACCCACTAAGATAGGCGCCTCAATAGCTGGTAATGTAAGCTCTTCACTTGTCATTGCTTTAATGATGTTTGTGCCAGCACCCTGAGATAAAACAAATGGACCACTTGCAGATACCATTGCTTTTTCACCAGGTAGAAGTGATGCAACAGCTTCGCCAGTTTCAAGCGAAGTCATTTGAACTTGTGGTTGAACACCAAATACAACTGAACCAGTTACACTGTCTGTCTCAGAGAATACACCTGATTGGTAGCTTGGGTAACCCACTGATACTCTGAAGTTCATTGGCTGACCAAGTAACGACCCATCGATGTTCATTAGCTCAGAACAACCAGTAAATGTGATTGTATCTTCACCTGCTGAATGAAGAAGTGGTGTACCCCACGCCCAACCATCGTTACCAGCGCCGTCAGTAGTACCGATCAATGTACGGCTACGACCTGGTGACGCAGTTGTACGACCACGGTCATTTAAGTTTTGTAAGAACTGATCAGCAACACCATCATTATCTGTATCGATTTCAACTCTGTAACCTGCTTGGAATGTATGCGTTAGCGGGTCACGTAATTGAATTGATGAAGTGATGTAAATACCTGAATCACAGAAGTCTGCACCAAATGCAGAGAATGTGCTCGACAGAATATTATACTCTGCCTCTTCCATTGTTTTCTCTGTACCTACTGCAATAATGCTTTCAGCCTGAGGAGTGATTTCAGTCTGGCCAGTATTTTCAAGTACTAGTGCAACTTTATTGTCAATCAGCTCGGCAGTATAACTTAGCTCTGTTGCTGCTTTTGGCATTGCATGATAAACAACGTGTAAATCGTGGGTTGTATCTGTTGACGCATCATCAAATACTAATGCACCATCAAACTCAATCGATGTTAGTGCAGCACTACGAGCAGCGATATCATCAGCACTAAATGGATTCTCTAATTCCCATGCAGGTAGTTTACTTGGGTCAACCATCATTGTGATGTCAAAGTTTACAGCTTGCCCAGCAGGGATTGTTACTGACTCTGGGAAATCCCAGCTAACAGCTTCAGTTTTTTCGTCGCTTTCGTAACGTGCTTCAGTACGAAGGTTGTATGTTTTCGCTTCAGTAGAGAAGTTTTTCACTGTGACCGTTTTAGTGATAGAACCGGCTTCTGCAAGGCTCACTAAACCATAAGAAAGGGCAGCTTGTTTTGTATCAAACTCAGCATTGTGTACCCATGCTGCAACAGGTAAATTCACAGCTTTAGTTACATCGACTAAACCAGCACCAATCATACTAATAGGCGCCAGCTCTGAATCAGGATTGATAGCCAATGGCTCGTTAGTAACTTCAAGGTTTGCCGCGTTCATAATTGTGGCTTTAATTTCAAACGCATTACGATTTGGGTGAGCCTCACGGATCATAGCAACCGCACCGGCTGTAATTGGACCTGAGAACGAGGTACCTGACACAGGATTAGTACCTGTTTGAGTTCCTGCTGCTGCTACGTCAATGCTCGTACCTGGCGCTGTAATTTCTGGTTTAAGTAAACCATCCATAGAAGGACCACGTGACGAGAATGTTGCAACCGCGCCAGCAGTAGATTTAAATTC
This sequence comes from Pseudoalteromonas sp. PSi26, assembly GCF_054960575.1. Taxonomy (NCBI): domain Bacteria; kingdom Pseudomonadati; phylum Pseudomonadota; class Gammaproteobacteria; order Alteromonadales; family Pseudoalteromonadaceae; genus Pseudoalteromonas; species Pseudoalteromonas sp. PSi26. Next base: position 61,383 of record NZ_JBHNYT010000013.1, read on the forward strand.
AACACTAATATCAAATGTTGCAGGGCCGCCCGCCTCTAGCTGTGCTTTTAAAGCTGCACCCGCTGCAAAAGTAATACCAACGTTTTTAATTGTCACGTCAGCATCAAAGCCACCCATTGGTGCCGGTGTGCCATCGTCATTGTTATTTGCAATAAATACAAACTCTGCACCTTTGGCTTGTGCGTTTAGTACTTTTTGTGTAAATGCACAAGCACCACGGTCTATAAGTACCGCTTTACCTGTAAAATCAACATCGTCTGCAAAAGCATCACAGCCGTTTTGATTTGCTGTAGGGTATACTAAATCAATATCAGCGCCGGTTATAGTAAAGCCTTCTTGTGGGCCGAAGCTTGATATTTGAATATCATCTTCAACACCTGCAATCATTCCACTGGCAACACCCGACTCAGTTGTTGGATGTGTCATTGCACCAACAGATAAGGCATTAGGGGTTGTACTTGGACCACCAACACGGAATGGATTATCACCATCGTTACCGGCAGAAATTACCATATTAACACCTAACTCAACAGCACGTTGAATTAGGTATTGTGTACCACCACCAGTGTAAGTATCACCAAATTCACCACCAAGAGACATGTTCATTACGTCAACACGATCTGAAATATCCCCATCACCGTTAGGATCCATTGCAGCCTCTAATGCAGCTGCTTGTGCTGCACTTGGACAACCACCACCACATACAGAATATGCGTATAGCTCAACCTCTGGTGCAATACCGTTTACAGAGTTTGCAGACGATGTACCATGATTTGTTGGATCACCTGTTGACGGTGAATTTGCAGCATCATTTTCAATTGGATCTGCATCATCACGAATAAAGTCATAGCCACCTTGTACAATGCCTTGCGGCCATGTAACCGTTGTAGGATCTTCTTGTGCTGCTAGGTATGCTTCAACAGTACCTGCACCGCCAAATGCTGCGTGAGTATAGTCAATACCTGTATCTAGTACTGCAACGCGCTGACCTTTACCACTTACAATACCATCAGTAACTAATGGTTTAGCGTTAATATAATCAGAGCTTGCTGCAACGTGAAGTTCACGGTCAAACATTGGTAATACTTTTGCAACGCGGTCATCTTTTGCAATCTGCTTTAAAGCTTCAGGTGTTGCTTGAACGATTAACGTTGGAGCAAGAATCTTTGTTTTGCCAATTACTTTTGCATCAAAGTCTAAATTACTCAACTCTGCAGTCATTATGTCTTGAAGCTGCTCAACCTGAGCTGTTATTTCACGGCTACTTGAAGCCTGATAAGTTCCAGCAGTTACTGCATCCACAGATGTTGCTGCTTTAAGAACGATCATATGAGCTGAAGGCTCTTTTTTGTCTGCTGCAACTTCAACTACTTGCTCTACTTGTTTGTAGTTAACATTTGCTTTTGGTAATTCAGCGGCACTTGCAAGTGTTGCCACAAATGCGCTAGAAACAGCTGTCGCTATCGCTGTCTTTTTTACTATACTGTTACTCATGAGTTCCCCTAAGATATTTTATGTATTATTGTAGTCACATTAATAAAGCAAATTACAATGTATGAACGAATATAAAACGTTCATTACCCACCAAGCAACACTTTGGTTACAAATAAGCGTAAAACATATAAGAAATAAAAAAAATAAATGACAAGCAACTGATATATATAACAAAAAAAACACCTCGCTTTTGTGAATGTTTGTAAACAAAAACTGCATTATCACTAGGTACTTTATGAATAATGATGTAATCAACATTTTAACTATGGCTAAAGTAATACAAACAGCCGTTGCACCAGTGTTTTTAATAACGGGTATTGCTGCAACCCTTGGCGTTTTATCAAACCGCTTGGCTCGTATTACAGACCGTGCGAGGCAATTAGAGCGCAAGTTAAAAGTAAGCACCGATGAAGATTTTAATAAATCACTCGCAACAGAACTTCGCGCTCTATTAAAACGATCCCGTTGTATACATATAGCCTTTAGTTTAAGCGTTTTGAGCGCTTTGCTTGTATGCGCAGTAGTTATGCTATTATTTTTATCTCACATTCAATCAATAAACTTAGGCGTTACTATCGCTAGTTGTTTTGTGGCTGCTATGGCGTTGTTAATATGTGCGTTTATGTCGTTATTAGGTGAAGTTTTCTTAGCAACTCGCAGTATGCGACGAGGGATGATATTTGCTGATATTGATATGAACGATTAACTTTTAGTTAATTTTTCTGTATTAGCTTGAATAAAACCAATTGCTAAGATACAAAGCAATAGTCAAAAAATAGTTAACAGGGGCAATAATATGAAATTTAAAAAGATTCTAGCGGGTGCATTACTAACAACATGCGCGCTAAGTGTATCTGCAAACTCTGCGTTTAAAGAGCCAAGCGACGCGATTGAGTACCGCCAAAGTGCATTCTCTATGCTATCAGTTCAAATTGGCGATATGGGCGCAATGCTTAAGGGCAAGGTTCCATTTGATGCAGAACAATTCAAAATGCGTGCAAATAACGCAGCAGCGCTTTCAAAAATGCCTTGGGAAGCTTTCTACGCAGGAACAGACAAAGGCGATACATCGGCACTGGCTGCTGTATGGTCTGAAAATACGGTATTTGTTGAAAAAGCCAATGCGTTTGCTGCAAACGCAGACAAACTTGCTCTAGCTGCCCAATCTGGCGACAAAGCGGTTATTGGTAAAGCCTTTGGTGCTTGGGCGAAAGGTTGTAAAGATTGCCACAAGCAATTTAAAGACTAATTAAAAACATAATAAAAACAAAAAAGGACTGAGTGTTAACATCCAGTCCTTTTTTATTGTTTAGCAAAAATCAGCTATCAACAGACACTTCTACACTTCTTCGTTTAAAAATACGTCGGTAAGTGTTTTTAAATAAGGCCCCAATATCACCTAATATAATGTACAAACAAGGTACAAGAATAAGCGTAATTAAGGTTGCAAACATAACTGCAAATCCCAGCGCAACTGCCATAGGTATTACAAACTTAGCCTGTAGGCTGGTTTCAAACATAATAGGCAACACACCAGCAAACGTAGTGATTGAGGTTAGCAATATTGCTCTAAAACGCGCACAGCCGGCTTCAATTACGGCATTTTTAATACTAACACCTTGCTTACGTACCTGGTTTACATAGTCGGTCATAACCAAGGAGTCATTAATTACAACACCCGCCGCAGCAATAAGACCAAAGCCAGACATTAAGCTCATATCCAAATCAAACCAGTAGTGCCCCCAAATAGCCCCCGTTAAGCTAAACGGAATAACCGACATAACAATAAGCGGTTGTGAATAGCTTTTTAGTGGTACAGCAAGCAGTATGTAAACTAGTATCATGCCTCCAATAAAAAACAACATTTGCTCATTGGCTTGCGCCTGTTGCTCCTCAATAGCACCACCAAGTTCTGATTTAACGCTTGGGTATTCTTCTTTAAGCTGTGGTAATAGGTTTTCTTTTACCTGTTTAACCACTTCGCCCGGCTCAATTTGCTCTTCATCAATACTGCCGTATACATAAACAGTTCTGTACCCACCTTCCCGGCGAATGTAGCTAATACCGGGTGTTTCGGCTAGCTCAACCACATCACCCAATAACACTTCGCGCCCGGTTGGCGTGGTCACCACTGTATGTTTAAGTGATGAAAATGCTTCGCGTGTGAGTTTAGGGTAACGAACCATCACACGGACTTCTTCACCATTTCTAATTACGCGCTGTGCTTCGCCACCATAAAAGCTGGCTCCCACTTGATTGGCAATGCTAGCTAAGTCTAACCCCAAATCAAAGGCAACGGGTTTTAAACTCATTTGCACTTCTTTACTTGCAGGATCTATGGTTGAGCTTATATCAAACAAGCCTTCTTGCTGTTGAAGCAATTGAATAAAACGGCGCCCAGCTTCGTTTAATGTATCAATGTCAGACCCAAATAGTAGATAACCAAACTCGCCACCACCATTGCCGCCACCGCCGCCTACGTCGTCTTGAATAGTTAACGATTTAACACCCGCAATAGTAGGCATGGCCTCACGCCAACGGCGCGACAATTCAAACGCATCGTAAGGGCGTAAGTCTTCATCAACTAATGGGGCTAATAATTGCGCTTCAGTACGGCCTTGGTTAAACACAAGTAAGTCGCGGATAATTTTTTGACCTGTTTGACGCTCTGTTTCTTTATCTACCTCAAGCACCATCGCTTCTATTTCACGAATAGCATTAATAGTTTGAATGTCGGATACGTTATCATTCATTTCAATATTAATTTGTGGGAAATCATGCGGTACTTTAGGTGAAGGAATAGTGCGCACCTGATTTGAAGCAATTAGTGCAAAAGTCACGACTAATAAAGCAATAAAACTAAATAAAACAGTCCAACGCCATTCAACACACTTAGAAACAAAACGTTTATATGGGCCGTTTACAAAACCAAAAAAGCGGGTATTAAATCTATCTCGCCAGCCACCTTTTTTAATAGGAGTAAAATGTGTATGTGCAATATGCGCAGGTAGTATGAGCTTCGATTCAATTAAGCTAAATGCCAAACACAGCATTACAACAACAGCAATACCGTAAAAAAAGGCACTTTCAGGGCCGCTCGAAAGCGTAAACGGCGCAAATACGGCAATGGTAGTAAGTACACCAAATGTCGCTGGGGTCGCTACACGCTTTGCACCACGTACTACGTTATCAACACCGCCGCCACTTTTTTCAACCTCACTGTATGCGGCTTCGCCTATGACAATGGCGTCATCCACCACAATCCCTAGCACCATGATAAACGCAAATAACGAAACGATATTTATGCTAATACCAAATAGTGGCATCACCATCATCGCGCCTAAAAAGCACACTGGTAAACCTATCATTACCCACAACGCCAACTTAAAGCGTAAGAATAACGACAACATAATTGCGACTAAAATCGCACCTTGAAGAAGGTTTAATTTCATCATATCTAAGCGAGCATTTAGGTAGTACGTCATATCCATCAAAGGTTCTATACGCACACCCGGTGGGAGCTCTTTATTTTTTTGATCAATATACGCTTTAACCGACTCAGCTACCGGAATAATATTTTGTGATTGCGTTGCTTTTACTGATAAATAAACAGCATTTTCACCATTAAACTTAAAATAACGTTCACCTTCAGTAAATTGATCTTTAATTGTGGCAATATCTTGCAGTAAAACTTTGGCACCATACTCGCCAATTTTTACCGGAATTTGTCTAAATTCTTCACCTGAATAAAATTGGTTTTCAACACGAACTGATATAACGCCCGCATCAGTTTTTAACTGACCTGCCGAAAAGTTAGCTGAGTAACGACGCACGGCATTCATAACATCTGAAATTGTTAAGTTGTACTGGCGTAATGTATCTGGGTCGATTTCAATCGCTATTTCATCAAGCGGTACATCATTGACCACAAGCGATACATTAGATAATTGCAGCAATTCATCTTCAATATTGTTTGCTATCGGCTTAAGTTCAAATAAAGGCAAGTCAGCAACCAGTGTCATGCCTATTACATCTTGTCTGAATTCAATCTGACTTATGGTGACCGGCTCCATGCCGGCTGGAAAAGTAGCAATACCGTCAACACGAAGTTTTACTTTATCAAGCACATCGGTGAGTTCTGCGTCTGTATGAATTTCAAGACTTGCAGAGCCGCCGTTTCTAAATGCGCGATACACGCCTTTTTTTATTTCGGTAATATCTTTAAGTGATTCTTCAATTTTTATAAGAATACTTTCTTCAATTTCCTGAGGAGAGGCGCCTGGGTAATTAGCGTTTACGTTAATATAGTTAATTTCTATATTAGGAAACATCTGTCGCTGAATCGTTTTGTAGCTTAAAAAACCCATTACGATAATAAACAACATCATTAAGTTTGCAGCAACCGAGTTATTGGCAAAATAAGCTATTAACCCTGTTTGTTTTGTTTGTGTTGATTCACTCATTGTATTACACCTTAAAGCTGTTGCGTATTTGAGGTGCTCACATCAGAGCTTTCAGGTACCGGTTGGGCACCTGCTATTTTAACTTCCATTCCCTTTTGAGGGTATTCTGGTAACGTAACCACTAGCTTATCATCAGCTTTTAGGCCACTACTAATATAGAAGTACTCGCCTTCTTCTCGTATTACCGTTACCTTTCTTGGTTCAAGGGTTTGGTTTTCACCAACTACCCAAACGGTTTGGTTGTTAACAAGTGCCTGAGGTAAACGATAGATATTATTTAATGTTGTACCAGCAAAATTAACCTGTACGTAACTGCCAAACTTAATTGCTGGCTGCTTATTTTTAAGGCCATACGGGTCTTCAATTCGCACCACTAAACTGCTCATACGTGTTGCGTTATCTACAATACCTAAATCGCGGTCAATAACACCTTCACGGGTAAAGCTATTAAGGCCTTTTTGAATAACGGTTGCAGTAATACCTTTAATACGCTCAGGCAAAAACACACTATCAAAGCCTGCAATAGGAATAATTACTTCAGCAGTTTCTATATTGTTTAGCTCAGCGACTTGAGAGCCCATTGTCACGTATTGGCCCACACCTAAATTACGGCTCACAATAAGTGCATCGTAAGGTGCTTTAACATCACAGTTTTCTAAATCTCGCTGCGCACGTTTTAATGCTGCTTGAGCTGATTTAACATTTGCTTGCGCACTAAGTACTTGAGGCTTACGTAAAAATAAATCAGTACGCGCTTTACTTGGAAAGCGTTTTGCTTCGTCTTCAGCTACTTTTGCTTGCGCTTGTTCTTCAATTAAACCCGCTTGGGCACGAGCAAGTTCAGCTTCAGCCACGAGCACTGCAGCTTCGTAGTTATCTTTTTCAATCGAAAATAAGGTTTCACCACGTGCTACAACCCCACCGGCAACAAAGCTCGGATGCCAACTCAGTACCTCTCCCGATACCTGTGCAGACAGTTGTGTATTTTCCAGCGGCTTTACTTCGCCATAGCTGTTAATTACAACCTGATGGTCGTTAGCCGAAACCGGCTCAACTTGAACCGTTGGTCGCGTATCAACTAACGCTTTTTTTTCTTGTTCATTTGCAAGCGCGTTTATTGCTTTAAAACCAACAACTCCTATAGCAAGCGCAACAAATGGAAAAACCCATCTAAGTGAATTTGTTTGCATATCCTAATTACCCCAAATTTCTATTAACGCCATAATAACAGAGCTTAATTAAACAATTACGTGACATTTGTAAGCAACTGTTACAAATGTGCATTAATTATACTTCTCGCAATTACTCGTTCAATTATAAATTAGATTATATAGCCATAAAATTATATTTTGTTACAAACTTTTACTATTTAAAATCAGTACATTAAATAAAAAAGGTATTATTTCATCGATTTGTTGTACGAAACAAATTGAAATTACGTACAGTAAAAATAAATTAAAAAACGAAAAGATGACATTATGAAACTAACCACCCTAACTCTTGCGCTCAGTATTGCTCTAAGCGGCCATGCTTTTGCAGATGACAAAAAAGACGAAAAAAAACCAAAAACATTAAGTGAAATGATCAAAGGTCAAACCGAATTTGCCGGTATATTTAACCTTTATCAGGACGAAAAAACGGGTAAGCACTTAATGGTCATTAACGACTCGCAGCTTGATACTCCTTTCGTTTATTTTGCTCATACTGTTGATGGGGTCACTGATGCTGGACACTTTCGTGGATCGTACCGTGAAACCAAACTCATTGAGTTTAGAAAGTACTTCGACCGTATCGATATTATAAGTAAAACACCTCGTTATAAATTTGACGAAAACAGTGCCATTTCAAAAGCCAGCAATGCAAACATTAGTGAAGCTGTGCTTGCGAGTATTAAAATAGAAAAAGAAGAAGACGGTAAAATTGCATTTAACGTCAATAAGTTATTTTTAAGTGAAGCACTTCATAAAGTATCTCCTACTATAAATCCCGCAGATAAAAATGCGAAAAAACGTTTTAAAGTAGGCAAGCTAGACAGCAAAAAATCGCGCATTATTAAACAGCGTCCTTACCCTAATAATTTAGACGTTGTCGTCGATTACGTATTTACCAATGCAAGTCCAACCATTCGTGGCTCTGGCGCAGTAAGTGACCCGCGTAGTGTTTCGGTGAAGGTTCAGCATTCATTTGTAGCACTCCCACAAAACAACTACCAGCCTCGTTTAGACGATGCGCGCATTGGTTATTTCACAAACCAGTTTGATCAAATGACGTCAACTGATTGGACGCCTTACGAAGATGTAATTAAGCGCTGGGATTTACAAAAGAAAAACCCAAGCGCTGCACTTTCAGAGCCTGTAAAACCAATTACATGGTGGATAGAAAACACCACACCAATAGAGTGGCGCGACACAATTAAAGACGCTGTACTTGCATGGAACAGCTCTTTTGAAAAAGCAGGCTTTAAAAATGCCTTAGAAGTAAAAATACAACCTGATGATGCCGACTGGGATGCAGGCGACATTAATTACAATGTACTGCGTTGGACCTCATCGCCAAAACCACCATTTGGTGGCTACGGGCCTGCACTTGCCAACCCGCTAACAGGTGAAATACTGGGCTCAGACATTATGCTTGAGTTTGTATTTATGAAAAATCGCTGGATTTACGACACCCTTTATACACAAGGCGCTATGAGCCACAGCAATAGTACACATACTGGTGAATTAAACTGCTCATTAGGTCATGAAATTCAACAAAACCTTATGCTTGCAAAAGGCTTAGCTGCTGGCGATAGCATTAAAGAAAACGAAATGATACGCCAAGGGTTAACACAGCTTATTCTGCATGAAGTAGGGCATACGTTAGGCCTTAACCACAACATGAAATCATCTATTTTGTGGGATGAAAAGGAAGTCCACGATAAGAGTAAAACTCAAGGTATCGTAACGGGCTCAGTAATGGATTATGCACCGGCTAACATTGCGCCGATTGGCATGCAGCAAGGTGATATTTTTCAAACTAAACCAGGCCCATACGACGACTGGGCTATTAACTACGGATACAGCGTAGCGCTGGCTGATGAATCTGCCGAGCAAGCTCGCCTTAGTAAAATTCTTGCGCGTTCTAGTGAGCATGCTTTAGCATTTGGTAACGATGCAGATGATATGCGGGCGCCGGGCCGTCATATCGATCCCCGCGTAATGATTGGCGATTTGTCATCAAACCCAGCAGCGTATGGTGCAGACCGCATGGCACTTATTAATAAACTGTTTACTGAGCTTAAAGATAAAGCCACTGTTGAAGGTGATTCTTACCAGCAACTTGTTACCTCAGCTAATAGCTTATTTGGCCAGTACAGATCGCAGGCAGGTATTGTATCTCGTCAAATTGGTGGGGTTTATGTAGAGCGTGCAGTTGTAGGTGATGCAAACGCCGACAAACCTTTCACGCCAGTACCACTTGAAAGACAAACCCAAGCCATGGAAATTCTAGCCGAATACGTGTTTGCGCCTGATGTATTACAAAGCATGCAACCGCTTTATAATTTCATGCAGCAACAGCGCCGCGGGTTCAATCACTATGGTAAAAATGAAGACCCTAAACCTCATAAAATGATTTTAGGAATGCAAAAGTCTGTGCTTGCACAACTATTGCATCCGGCGGTTTTACTACGTATTTCGGATTCCGCTTTATACGGAAACGAATATAGCTTAAATCAATTTATGGGGGATTTAACAGCGAGTATTTTTGTTAAAGACGCAGAGGCCAGCTCAATCAGTCATAACCTACAAATTGAATATGTAAACCAACTGATCGCCATTGCAGGTTTAGGCAAACCAAGTAAGTTTGATAACCTCGCTAAAACGGCTGCGTTATATCAGCTAACCGAAATAGCGGATACAAGCCTGTCATGGGGCGCAGATACCGCAGCTAAAGCACATAAAAAATACATTGATCGCTTAATTGCAAAAGCACTAGAAGCGTAAATAGTTGTAACAAAAAAAGGCCACGCTGATTGTGGCCTTTTTTATAAACTTAACTCAAATCACCCTTAAAGGTAAATTGTGCCTTTTAAATACCTAACAGCATGACCTGTTAATGTTACCGTTGACTCCCCTACCTCGCACTGTAAATGCCCGCCTCGGCTAGATGCCTGATAGGCAGTTAATTGTGTTTTACCTAACAATTGTGCCCAGTATGGAGCAAGCCCTGTATGAATAGAGCCCGTAACATAATCTTCATCACCACCGCTGGCTGGCCAAAAATAACGAGAAATAAAGTCGTATTCATCACTAGGTGCTGTTGCAACTACATCGTGTGGCGCTAATGTTTTTAAGAGTAGCGACTCGGTAATTAAGTTCTCCACCTGCTTAGCCGATTCATAAACAGCAAAGTAAGCTTGGCGATTTTTAAGTACTTTAACCGGTTGTATAGACAGCCCATTTAATAATGCCTGTGGCGGAGCATTAACTTCTTGTGGTGCTTGTTTAGGGAATGTCATGGCGAAGCTGCCATCGCTGTTTTTATTTACAATCAGCTCGCCTACTGCATCAGCGATAAACCGGATTTGCGATACATTATGTTCTTCACATAATACATACGCAGCAGCTAGCGTGGCATGGCCACAAAAGTCTATTTCCATTAACGGTGAAAACCAACGAATAGCAAAACGGCCATCGGTTTGCTGGCAAGTAAACGCAGTTTCAGATACGTTGTTTTCAGCGCCTATGTTTAGCATTAGGTCATCATCCAACCACGACTCAAGTGGGATAACAGCTGCATAATTGCCTTTAAATAAAGCGTGTGTAAACGCATCAATTTGGTGAATAGTTAATTGCATTAGCTTCCCTAGTATTTTAAATACACGCCGAGGGTAATAAATCTTTTGGCACTGAGGTTTTATTTTCACCAATCGCTTTCATACCTGTGACTGGCTGATCAAAGCCGCACAACCAAGAAATTGGGCTAGAGGGGCTGCCCTCAACAACTGCTGGTCTAAACGTTAATGTGGTATTTTGTAAAGGCCGAGATGCTTTGTTGCCTAAAGCAATATGTATGGCACCGTTTTTTATAGTAATTCCCGTTACCCTATTCCCTATTAAGTATTGACTAGCAGGCACACCCGCTTCTTCATTATTATTAGGAAAACGTTTATTCTCGAGGTAATACACTGTTACGTCTTCTCTTATTGCAGCAGCCATAGCAAGGGGATCAACAAGCTCTGCCTTTTGCATGTATTTACTGTATTGAGGCAATGCTACAGCGGCCAAAATACCAATAATTGATACAACCACCATTAACTCTATGAGTGTAAATCCTTTTGCTTTCATAATACTTCTCCAAACATAAATAGTGGTTTATAGGCCGCTGATACAAACAAATAAATAGAGACAACAATCACTGCACCATAAACGATTATAAGTTTATTAATAAAGTACTTTGCTCGCTGATTAAACTGTTTTAACTGCTGCTGTAACAGTACTTCAAACTCATTTTGAGCATTTAACCCCAGCGCTTCACACTCATATAAATGCTTTGTTTCTGTGGTTGTAACACCTGAATTTACTGAGCTTAATGGAAAGAATAAAATAGCAGTTAGTGTTTCGTAGTTTTTGATTAGTTTTCGTGGGAAAAACACTTTAAACAAGCCTGAAAACGGCTTTAACTCACTTAATATACATGCGTTTTTGAGCTTTAAAATTGCGCTAAGTATAAAACTAAGCAGCAAAAATAATAATATGATCGGAACATGCCAATAGCGAAAATAGTTATCAAAGATATTGTGATCATGTTGTTGATTCATGCTGTACATGTCTATAAATGCAGGGACAACAAAAAGTTGGTAAAGAAGAGAAGATAAACAAAAAAACGCAAAAACAAACGTCAAATAAACAAGCCAGCCTTTATGCTCAAATTTAAAATCGTTGATTAATTTGGGTAAGCACTGGTAATAAGTTGCACTTTTTTGTGCGGCTACTTCGTCTTGCGACACAACACCTGCAACTAGCGCTTTTGCAAGTTCACTATCGTCGTTATTGCCTTGATATATGCTTAGGCTCGCCTTCTCACTTAATCTTAGCTTGTCGCTTTTGCTTAACTGTGCTGAACTATTTATCCGGCACAAATAGCCAAATTGCTCCCAATTCATACTCTATCCTTTGAATAACGATAAAGTAACATGCCATATATTTACCTAAATATAAATGAAAACATTAAGCCATTACTGGTCGCATTTTATAATATTGCATGCAACCAAATTGCACGGCATTAGTCAGCAACAACATGATAAACATAAGTAAGTGTGAAGTACTAGGTGTGGTATTTGTTAACTCAACAACTAAGCCACAAATGCCCGCTATAAATTGCAAACTAAAGTAACGAGCACTTAAGTTACTTACATCACCTGTGCGCAGCGTTTTGTAGGTTTGTGGCATTACGCGCACTGAGCTCATCACCAATCCTACATAGGTAAGTGCGTTGAGCACCCATGCGGTATCAAAGTTTGGACTTAATAACAGCGAAAACGGCATAAGCGAAAAGCCAAGCATAAGCACTAACTGAAGCCGTTCTTGCTTTGCGGCGTTGTAACGGGCAAAAAAGTACAATATCAAGCCGCTTAATACGCCTGTTACAAAAAAAGGTAAAGCAATAAAGTATCGCTCAAAATAAATGTTATACGTTATGAAATAGAAACTCTGTGCGACTCCAAATGTCATCATCAGCAAAGATAAACCAGAAACACTTCTGTTTTTTCTAATTTTATTTAGCAATGGTAAAAAGCTAAAAAGTAAAATAAATGAAGACAAAATAGGCAAATAGTGCGCCAAAACAACCTCGCTGTTACATAACGGTTACTTTAATTACTTAATAAAAACATTTATTAAACATATGTTTTAAAAGGCTTTTACTGTGAGCGCGGCATTGTAGAGTGAAGTTAATTTAACTCAACTAAATAGCAAAAACCCTTTTTAGTAACTGGAAACTTATATTTACAAAATATGTTATGTAATGTGCACAGTTTATCAGTTTTCCGAATCCTTGCACTGGCACTATTAAATACAAATAACAATTGATATCATTTGCATATAAATAATTTAGATAATAATAACCCATGAGAAAAACACTTTTCAAAATTCATAGCTGGATTGCTCTCATTGCAATTATTCCATTAATTGTAATTAGTATTACCGGCAGTGTGCTCGTATTTAAAAGCGAGATAGATGGCCTACTTATGCCCGAAAGTCATTTTGTGATTAGCACTCAACCTGGACGCTTGAATATGGATGAGTTAATTTCCATCACTCAGAACGCTTACCCTGAGTATGTCATCGGTAGCTGGGAAATTTTTAACGACGATACTGCTGATCGGGTTTACTTAATCGAGCGCGAGTCGCAAGTTTGGTATAAATTTCATTTAAATCAATATACTGGTGATATTTTGTCAACTCCCGTGGGAACGAGCCATTATTTTACAGATTGGTTTTTAGAACTGCATTACACCTTTTTACTCAATGATTTAAAAAGCTTACCAGGCCAAACAGGCACCGTTTTAGGGTTCTTTTTTGCTTTATTTTTATTGGTGCTCGGAATAACCGGCCTTATTATTTACCGAAAGTTTTGGCAACGCCTATTTACCGTGCGTTGGCGCGCAACATTACAAATCGTATTAAGTGATATTCATAAAATGACTGGTGTTATTGGTTCACCTATTTTAATTGTTTTAGCTATAACCGGTGGTTATTTTAATGGTGCCGTTTGGTATCACGAAGTACTTGAACATGCTGAAGAAGAACATCATGCCCTAACCAAAAACCTGTATAGCAAAAATGTTTCCTTTCAAGATATTTTAGATGACAGCAAGCGACAAATAGCCACGTTCAACAGCACTTACTTGGTTATGCCATTAGAGCCTGACGACAACATTACTGTATTTGGTGAAGTAAATTCTAATAACCCACTGGCAAGTGAATACGCTAATACCGTTTCGTATAACAAAATCACTGGTGAGCATATTGCCAATTGGGATATACGCCAAGTAGGTCTTGGCTGGAAAGTGCTAGACAGCTTTCGTAAGCTTCATTTTGGTTATTTTGCTGGCCTAATAAGTAAAATACTGTGGAGTTTTATAGGGCTAAGCCCACTATGGCTAAGTGCTACTGGCTTTTATTTATGGTTAACACGCCGCAAACGTAAAAAACAATCGCAAAAAAATCGTCATAATAAACAACGTATAATAACTTCTTGATTAAAAAGTCACCTCAAGGTAATGATTAAAAATCACATTGAGGTGGCTTATGAAATCTATAGTATTAGTTACATTATTTTTGGTATTTTTAAGTGCATGTAAAAGCACTCCAACAACGCCTACAGTTGAGCAACCCCAGCTTACCGCGCTTATTAATCACACCCGCTTTAAACAAATAGACACTCCCAGCGAGTTGAATATTTTTGAATTGCCAAACGCCGAAAGAAACGCTTTTTAGCTTATGCCGACCAGCAATAACTTAATGGTGTTAGAACCGATCGTATCATTTACAACTATTTAGAAAATCAACTTAGCGATTTTAGTTATCATGGTGACACATTAACTTCTTCGCAAACTCTTACTCGCGCACACGGCAACTGTATTAGTTTAGCGGTTCTTACTCAAAGTTATGCAAATGCGCTGGGTCTAGAAACCAGCTTTCAAGAAGTTACTAGCGAACCTGTGTATGCAAAAGAAAGTGAAATGGTCTATGTAGCTAATCATTTTAGAACCATGGTATATGCACCAAAAGTTGAGAAAAAAGATAACGTTATTCAAGTTTTTCGCCCAGGTACCCTTATTGATTATTTTCCTACACGCGGTAGTTTTTATTCTGGCAGCGCCAGCTACAACGACTTAGTGGCTAAATTTTATGGCAACTTAGCAGCTAAAGCATTTGCTGAAGAAAATCTTAACGCTGCTTATTCTTTTATTTTACAAGCCAATAAATTTACCCCGAATGATCCTGAGCTTTTTAACATGGCGGGTATGTTACATCGCCGTGCAGGAGATTTAAAAAACGCAGAAGTAATTTACGAAACAGCAATAAACAATAATTTATCGAGCGTCAATTTAGTTAATAACTATCAACTATTAGCTAAACAACTTGGTAAAACTGTACTTGCAGAGCAACTAAGCAGCCAATTAAATTACAAAGAAAGAGACCCTTATGAACTACTTGCTCTAGCAAAAAACGAATTACAAACCGGTTATATTAATCGAGCAAAAGACCACTTAGAGCTCGCTTTATTTAAAGCCCCCTATATCTCTGAGTTGTACTTAGAACTTGCTAAAGTTCGCTACCAGCAAGGTAAAACTGAGCGTTCAAAGCGACTTCTCAAAAAAGCAATTGAATACGAACGAGACGATAAAAAGTTAGACGTATATCAAGCCAAATTGTTGTCGCTACAATATAAATAGCAGGCTGAATTGAACTGTGGTTAATCGATTTGCTACCCACAGTTCAACTAAGCTCATTCATCCTAGTTAAAGCGAATAATAAAAGCTCAGCCATGCACGCATTTCATCGTCAAAGCTGCTGCCCTCAACACGCGACACCCCCACATTAAATGTTAAATCGTTAACACCCGCAGGCCCCATGCCAAAGCTAAAGTCACCTTGATATTTTAAACCGTAACTTTGTGCATAAACGCTGTCATCTAATTGATGCTGAGTGTAATAAAGCCATGGCATACCTTCTTTATAAGTAACTCCGCCGCCATATCCTTGGTAACGCTCGGCAGTTGCACTATAAAAAGGCAGATCAGCTGCCAGCACAAATTCACTACTGTAGTGTTGGTTTATAAGATTGGAGTTGAACCCGCCTAGCGCAAGGCGTGCATCGTCTCGCTGCTTTTGTGTGAAATTAATGTACAAAGGAGCGTTATACACCTTACCAAATATGCTCGCATCGAGATCATAACCTTGCCAATTGTTTTCACCTTTACCTTCGTACCAACGAGCATTAATACGTTGTCCTATAGCAAACGTTTGGCGGTCATATTGCCAACGTTGAGCAAAACCAACACGCGTCCAACGAGTATGGCTTTGTTTGTAATCGGTATAGTTATAAGCAAGCTCAGGGGTTAAGCTTAATTGGCCAAACTTAAGTGGATAGCTCATTGCTACAAACCCACCACGAGCATTTATTTCGTTATTTAAATTGCTTGGGCTTACAGCTTGATATTGGCGTGAGGTATCTAAGTTGTAGTCATACAAAGCGAGTTTAAACTTAACATCAAGCGCATTATATTTAGCATTTACAAAGCCGCCATGTAATGCATCATCGTTTAAGTCAATGCTATAACCGGCTTGCAGGTCTAGCTGCTTTAATAAGTCACTGCTTTTAATACCCAGACTTAATAAGCTGGTCGATGCAGAATAATACTGAGAACCCAACGCAAAGGTTGCGTGCTGATCGAGTATTGCATAATCGCGCTGTTCGCCAGCCTCTTGCGCGTATACTTTAGCCTCTGGCAAGGTGTGCTCATTAACCATTAATAGCGGGGCTTTGCTATTAACAGCTAAATCGGTCACCGTAGTTTTAATACTGGTATTTGCTAGGCTTTTTACATCAGGGCCGTCGGCATTAATCGATAAATAAAGCAGCGTTTCATCTTGCATTTCAATGGGGTGAGCAACCGCTTCTTGCCCATGTGTTAAACGCTTTAAGGTATTACTGGCTATGTGGTAATTATAAATATCAGTCGCTTTATTTAATCCCGCAACAAAATAGATTGATTCGCCATTGTCACTAAAACTAGGTTGGGTTAAATATTGATACCCGTTTGGCATAGGCACAGACTGGCTAATACCACCATCAACATCTTGTATATACATTTGCCAGTTTTCGTTTAAAGAAGCTGATAAATAAACTAATTTTTTATTATTAGGACTAAGCGTGGGGTAATCGTATGCAGTATTTAAGCTTTTTTTGAACAACGGCGTTATGGTACCGGTGCTGATATCAACTTTTACTAATTCAGAATAGCCATCACGTATTTGCTCTGCATACAAAGTGTCACCGTCGCTTGTTGCACTAAAGCGTCTTAGCCCTGCAAACTCGGTTAGCTTTTCTACGTTGCCGGTTTCAATGTTATAGCTAAATATATCAGACACCCGATTATAAATGCCCGACTCTTCAGTACTATAAGCATTAAAATACAGTGTCGTGCTATTTACCCATTGCGGGTTGGCTATACCTGCCCGATTTATTTGATTAAGCACTTGCTTTTGTTCACGCTTAAACACGCTCGGTGGCGAATCTGGTATATCGAGTGGGTCTTGCTTAATTAACTCATTTTGTGCCTTTTCAAAGCTCTCCATCGCTTTAGTGTTATCTTCGGTGCTATAAATAACGAGCTTAGTATTACGCTTGGCATCACGCTCTACTATTGCAAGCTTGCTGCCATCATGTGAAAGCGCTGGATTGCTTGCGTATAAATCAAGCTCTAGCCATAGCTCACTATCAAGTGGTTGCTCTCCTTGCTCTTGCTGCATGGCCTTATACGTATATTCAGCAATAAAACGGCGATATAGCTTCGCTGCACTTTGGCCAAACACACCTTCAAATGCTTCATCAAAATCACGCGACTTAACCGCCTGCATTCGGGTCCATACACTATCAAGTATTTGCTCAGAAAATGTTTGCTCTAGCCAATATAAAAACCGACTGCCCATCAAATAGGCTATAGAGCCACCCATAAAGCCGCTATCACTATTCAATTGCCCATAGGTTGGTAGCGCACCTTGTTGAGCAAATTCACGCAATATCGACTCAGAGTAATTATCAAATAACCGCCCTCGTCCTGTCATTTTAGATTCAATTAACGTTGCATACCCTTCAGCAACCCAGCGCGGCGTATCACTGTAGGTTAAATCGTAAATATCCCACAAACCGCGCACTTTTTGCTGCCAGTGGTTGCGTGTAGGCTGGGCTAAATGCACTAAATGAATGTATTCGTGCAACACCAGTAACTGCTGCCAACCAGAACTGTTTGAAATCACCGTATCAGACTGCGGTGGGGTAGTAAAAAGTGCCATTACTGGGTTGCTTGATGTAGGCAAGGCAAACCCGTTCGCCGCATTTAAAGGGTCAAACACGACAACATCGACTATTTCATCGAGTGCACGATTTTGTTGTTCAAGCACTTTAGTGCGAACAATTTCAAGTTCAACCGCGGTCGATTTAGCAAAAGCAATATGCTCAATACTGTAGTGCACATTAAAATGCTCGGTATGAATGGTTTGCCAATCGGTAGCGAACGCGGGGGCAGCGAGCAACAAAGCTGAGGCAATGAGTGACTTTTTCACAATAATCCCTTAAGTAGCATCTTCAATAATGATTAGAGTATTATTAAACTCACTGAGTTTGCAGTAAAAAAGTGTAATAAAGCATGTGCAAATGTGTTTTCGCACATACTTTATTGTTTGAAGAAATTACATCCAACTACGAGTATCTGATTCAGCCTGTTTAAGTGTAAAATCAATCACAAAATCAGCATCTTGCTCTTTTATATATGGCATAAACGCAAAGCCGTGAGCAAGTTGTATATACAGGCTTTTTAGTCCTGATCTTCGCATTAAATAGGTACTTTCGCTGCTAGCACTTTGCACTTTATATAGTTCAAACACGCGGTAATGTACGCCAATCATGCCCTTGCGTACAACCATGTAAAACCGGCCATTATCTTCATGTAAATAGTAGCCATAACGCTGATACGACAAAGTAACCAAGCCCGCAAATACACCAAGTACACCCAAGCTGACAAAGTAATTAAACTCATTAAAATAACAAAACACAGCCACAAGTAAGCTAGGTAACAATGCATACAAGACTAAGTTTTTATACCAAAGTGCTCGCTCTGCCTGCTTAAATGCCAGTGCGCTGTTGTTAAACCACGGGTAAATCCACTGGCATACGCTGTTTACTTGCTCGTTATTTAATACAGGTAAAACTAAGGTTTGTTTATTTTTTTTAGCGGCCACACCCGCCATTGCACCACCGCTACTCGCTTGCAAAAATTCAACGGTAAAGCGCTTAAGTAACCGAGCAATAATATTTTGCTTAATGACAATCGACTGCACTTTGTCTAAGCTCATAGATAACTGGTGGCGTTCTAATAAGCCGGCAATGCGTTTAAACTTTTTACCTTTAAAATAAAGCTGATAATTATAAAAACGAATAAGTGACATTCCCACCGACAGCAAAACAGCAATAAGCACCACAAGTACAAACATTGTGAATATAGCAAATAACGCTGCACTGGCTACAAGACCAAGTTCTTGCTCATAAAACCCTTCTACTTTTGTGATTAATTGCTTTTCAAGCACATCGGCTACCACATTTATCAGCGGTGCGATGGCAGCTAGCGCTAAAATAGCCATGTTTGACATTAAACCAAACTTGGCTATTTCTTTGTTAGAAATAAACAAACTACTTTGCTCAGTAGCCTCGTCTGTTTCTACTTCACTGTCTGGCTCAAGCTGCTGTTGGGCCTTGTAAGCAAATATTTGCTTTCGCATTTGCTCTGCGTAACCTTGGGTTACGCCCGGCAATACAGCTTCTTGAGCCGCGCTACCTGCCGCATCAAAAATACAATTAACCAGCGTTACTGGTTTAAAGTAAAAAGGCTCAGCAATATTTACATTTTGTACTCGCTCAAATTTAAGCGTTAAACGTTCTTTTTTAAAAACGCCTTTATTAAGGAGTATTTCGTTATCGCTTGAAATACAAAACCTAAAGTTTCTGTAATATAAAACCGAGTATAAAAGCAAAGCACTTACAGCCACTGCTGCTGCAATTTGCCCCCAGAATAGTTTGTTTTCTACTTGTGTAACAAATACAAAACCAAGCGGTAATAGGTTAAATATACCGTCACGCACAAAACGCACACCAAAATGGACAACAAAATACACAAGTGCCCAAGGCGATACCTTTTGCCACAATGTCACCTGGTCAGCATCCGTTTGTGTGGTATGAGGTGTAAAATCACTCATCGGCTGGTACAGCCTGAGTAGACGTTTGTTCTTGGCGGTAATCTTGAACAAACTGGCGCATATTTTTACAATCCGTGTGTGTAAGCCCGCTTACTTGCAAATCGGCACTCATGCCACCGGCGCTATACAATTTTAAACTGGCTAAACCCAGCTTTCGCTCAATAGGGCCGCGGTGTATTTCAATGTGCTGCACGCGTGCTAACGGTAAAATAGTAACCCGCTGCCAAATAATTCCTTTTTTAAACGCAATGTCGTGCTGACGCATAGCCACACCTTGCAATTTAATACTCGCAACGCTATAGAGCATAGAGATGAGTATTAAAATAGGCATACCAATTAATAAATACGTTTGCATATTATTGGCAAAGTTTTCGTTGAAGTAACAAATTGCGGCTAATATTGCGCTAAAGGGAATATAAAACACTAACCAGTTAAGTTGTGCATGGAGCAGCGCTTTATCGGCAAGCGCTTTAAATTCAATGTTTTTATGCTGTGGTAAATCCGTCATTTGCTGATTGTTAAACACACTATTTCCTATACTGTTTTTATTATTTTATTCGTACACAAAGCCTAATTAGGCATTCCTTATTTTACCCATTCTATAGATGTTACTAATGTATGACTTTGCTGTGGCTCAAGGGTAACCGCATCATCTAATACATTGGCGGCTTCTAGGCATAACATGGTTTTGTATTCATCGTCAGCAAAATTAGACAAGCGCTTTGATTTTTCAATCCACGGATTCCAAAGTACACACGAACTAGAGTTTGCTCGGCCAACTTTAATAACGCCTTCAGGCGTATTAATGTATTGCACAGGTGCAGCTTGGGTGTAAACCATATCGGTTTCACGTTCAAAGCCAACAACCGCTTGTTGCGTAAAAGGCCCTTCAGCAAATTCAATATATTGCGCGCCTTGCAAGCCTTCAACGTGTGTATTAGTAATATCTGATGTTGGAAAATATGTGTGCAGCGCTTGTGTATAGCTAAACGCCTTGCTGCCTAAATTTGTTGTGGTTAATTTCACCTCAAGCGAATCACTTAAAACAAATTCCACTTTTAATGCCGACTCGTGCGGCCAATATTCAGAGCTAATAAGCTTCATAGGGAGCTTTAAACTAACCGTAATACACTCGTCAGATTCATGCACCTCGTCGGCTTGCCATACACTAGTGCGAGCAAAACCATGTGCGGGCCAGCCAGTATTTGCATGCGCGCCAAACCATGGCCAACAAATAGGAATACCACCGCGAATACTCATGCCTTCTGAGAACGTTTCATTACCCGACACCCAAATAAGAGGTTGCTTACCCTTAGGTGTAAATTGCGTAATTTGGCCACCTTGTAAAAATATTTTTGCATCGCACAAATCACTTTCAATATTAATAAATTCAAGACCGGTTTCGGTGTGTTCAATGCTCACTGATGGCGATAATTTCATGCCTTACCCTTTAATATTAATAATCACAACGTTCAATACTCTTACATATAACGTAAAGTATAAACCAAGCAAATAAGTTTTTGCTTATTCAGACAATCATTGTGAGCATATTGATAGTTGTATATCATAAGCTTACTTAAGCTACATTTTGATTAATTGCACACCAAACACATAAAATGCACTTTAAAAAAGACAATTTTAGTGGTGTGCCTATTACTTAAAACAGCGTTAAACGCTTAATTAAACGCCCCACCTACTAAAAGCACTTAATTAAAGTGCACTTGCTTTAAGGTAAATTAGTTTCTACTCTAATCAATAAAAACGAGTAACAGCAGTAAAAAATTAAATTTTTAATTTGAATTCAATTTATTTGATGTGTAACATTTCGCGATTATGGCAAAGCATTGCTTTTCGACGAGATAAACACATGCAAAAATATGACGAGTTATTGGTATCTTTACGTAAAGTGATCCGAGCGATTGATTTACATTCTAAGCAACTTAATAAAACAGCCGGCTTAACTGGCCCGCAGTTGCTTATAATGCACGAAGTGTCTCAAACTGATGGCATCACTGCTAGCCGCATTGCGCAAAATGTAAATTTAAGTCCAGCGACCGTAACTAATATTCTCGACAGAATTGAAAGCAGAGATCTGGTTACGCGCGTTCGAAGCCAAATGGATAAACGTCGAGTGAGTTTACACCTCACCGAAAAAGGGAAAGAATTACTACTTAAAGCCCCTCAACCATTACAAGAACACTTTATAGAAAAGTTTTCTGGCCTGGCTGAATGGGAGCAATCTTTGTTACTTTCCTCTATGCAGCGCATAGCAGCAATGATGGATGCAGACAAATTAGATGCATCTCCCTTACTTGAAGTGGGCGCACTTACACAAGCGCCTAAAGAATAAAAAACGAACAATAAAAAATATAATGGTTTTGTACTAAGCTCTCAACCCAAGGTGTTATTAATATCTTGGGTTTTTATTTTTAACCAAACGAAAAGAAGCAGCTAATATGACCAAACTCTCAAAATTATCGCTCGCATTTATTTTAGGTAGTGCTTCGAGTACTTCTTACGCCACCGATATCGACACGCTTCAAAGTCAATTAAAACAACTACAGCAGCAAATGAAGTTGCTTGAACAAAAACTAGTCGAAGAAAAATCTAAACAGCAAAAAATTAACGAAAAACACCAAGAGCAAGTTGCACTTATCGAAAAAAAAGCTGACCAAAACGTTGTGGTGGCAGAAGCGCCGAAAGAAAAAAGCAGCGGCATAAAGGTAGGCGGCGCTATTCGTACTAACTTTAGTTATGCATCGTATGATGACGATAACGAAGACCGCGGCGGCGACTTTGATTTTGACGTTTTGAGGCTTAATTTTTCTGGTGATGTAGGCGACGTTATTCTTAACGCAGAAATTCGCTTTTTTGATTACATGACCGCAGTAAAATATGCTTATGCAGCGTACGACTTTGCAGACGATTGGCAAGTACAAGCAGGTATTACCAAAGTTCCATTTGGTAACTGGCCTTACAATTCACACAACTGGTTTTTTAACACCACTTATTACATCGGTTTAGAAGATGATCACGATTTAGGCATTATGTTTAAACGTAAAATTGCAGATAACTGGCAATTAGATCTCGGCTTTTTCAAAAACGATGAGCTTGGTGGCGTAGATGGCTACGTTGACAACCGCAGCGATCGCTATTCATACGATGTAGTTGGCGTTAGAGCCGCCGAAGACGGCATTTATGCAGAACCTGCAACCCAAATAGGCGAATACAATACGCTTTCGGGCCGTTACGGTTACCACTTTGAACACGACGGCGGCACAACCGAGTTAGGTTTTTCTGCGTTATTAGGCGGGTTACATGACGGTAATGACCGCGCAGGCGACTATTATGCGTGGGCTATGCACCTAAATAGCAATATTGATGCATGGAACTTTCAACTTCAACATGGTGAATACAACTACGACATAGATAATATTGATCGTATGGCCGTAGGTGCTTACTCGTTTTACGACAGTATTGCCGCAGAAGCAACCATGACCAATGCAAACATCGCTTACAGCATGCCAGTCGAGTGGGGCCCAGTAACAGACCTACAATTTTATAACGATTACGGGATTATCTACGATAAATCTGACAACAGCGCAGATACGTGGATGAACGTGACGGGTGTTTCTGTAGCCGCTGGAGGCTTGTTTACCTACTTTGATTTTGTACATGCTAAAAACCAACCTTTCGTTGGTGGATCGATTGCCGGTGACAGCAGCGAAACAGAAAAACGCTTTAATATAAACATTGGTTATTATTTTTAATAACCAAGTCTACAAAAAAGGACATACTGGTTATGTCCTTTTTTATTGGAATAGCGTTTTAGTTTTATAATACATGTAAAATTGGCCTACACTTTAAATTAGTCGCCACTCACTATAGCGTCGTCAATGAATATAAAATCGTCACTTATCTGTTATAAAAACGTAGGGTTAAAAATGCTAGGCTTAACCTTAGTGGCGTTAGGCATTGTAGGCATTATGCTTCCGGTCATGCCCACGACTATATTTTTTATTTTGGCGCTCACTTGTTTTACGCGCTCATCTCCTGCACTTGCAAATTGGTTACTTAGTCACCCTCGCTATGGTGTTATCTTGCAGCAATGGCAGTCTCACAAAGTGGTACCAACCAAAGCGAAGTGCTATGCCGCTATCGGTATGCTTATTGGATTTATATTTTTACTACACTCTACAGCGCCTATTTGGGTTGTATACCTTGTAGCAGCAATAGAAATTGCGGTTATGATTTACCTTATTTTAAGACCCTCACACCCCCCTCAGCATTAAACCTCGTTTAAACGCACTAACTAGCTTAAAAATTTTTTAGCCTGAATTCAGATTATTCAAAATAGTAATGTAAAGTTACGTAAGTAAATTTGTAATAAGTAATGCAAATCATTATCATGTAATAAATTTTATTACATTAAATTATTTATGTCGTTTATTAATAAACGAACTTTGTACAGCACAAGCCGTGCCTTACATATTTATATTTCTACAGCTCTATTTTTTTTACTCATTTTATTTTGCGTTAGTGGCATTGTACTTAACCATGTTGACTGGCTTAAAAATGATAAAAGTAACGGGCAATTAACCGCAACTATTCCAGCTGAGCTTGCAACAAAGGCAAACTCGCAGCTCAATACATTGCCGACGCTTTACCCTGAAATAGAAGCCTATTTAGCATCGCAGTTCTCACTCACCAAGGTAAAAAGTATTGAGTGGGAAAAAGAAGATGCACTGGTCATGCTCGACTACCCCCTTCCGGCGGGTTTTGCTTACGCTGAGCTTGACTTTACAACTGGCGAGCTGAACCTCGAGTACCAAACAGGTGGATTTTTATCTTTGCGCGTAATTGAGCGCTTCTATATGATTCGCTCCTTTTTCAAACTCCCCAAAACAACGACGTTCTTAAGGAACATTCATGACTTTTAAGCATTTATCAGCTAATAAATTAGCACTTAGCTTGGCCGTAACCTCTGCACTTAGCAGCTCTTTTGTTACAGCTAATGCAGCAGATTAAGATGCCCAGGCACAAGAGAACATCGAAGTAATCTCAGTAACAGGAACTCGCCGTAGCCTGCGAAGTATCGCTGAAAGCTCAGTGCCGGTAGATATTATTACTAGCAGCGACATGGCCAGCACAGGTCAGCTTGAAATCAGTCAGGTTCTTGCTAATCAAGTACCCAGCTTTAACTTTCCAAGCGCTACTTTAGGTGATGGGACCGATCATGCAAAACCAGCTGTGTTACGAGGTTTAGCGCCCGATCACACTTTAGTGCTTGTCAATGGTAAACGTCGTCACTCTGGTGCGCTTTTAAACTTAGCGGGTGTTGTAGGCAGGGGCTCTACCGCGGTAGATTTAAACATGATCCCTACATTAGCCATCAAGCGCGTAGAAGTACTACGCGATGGTGCCGCAGCGCAATACGGTTCAGATGCCATTGCTGGGGTGATTAATATTGTTTTAAAGGATGCCTCTGAAGGCGGCAGTGTAAGCGTAACCTATGGTGAATACGATACACAAATGGCGGGCGCACCGAACTTAGAAAGCACCTACGCAGATGAAAACGGCGACCTTGCATTTAACCTAGGTGATGACCGCGAAATTAGCGATGGCGCCACACGCACAATTAGCGCTAACTCTGGATTTGCATTATCAGACAGCGGCTTTGTAAACGTATCGATTGAATACCGCGATAACAGCCCAACACAACGCTCTGGTTTTGATCCTCGCGAGCAATACAATCGCCTTGACGATGGCAGCCTAGACCCGCGCGAATTTACTATTGACCGTTACAACCATCGTTTTTGTAAAGCTGACCTTGAAGATTACGCTTTATTTTACAATATGGGTTACAAGCTAGATAACAGCCTAAACCTGTATTCATTTGGTAGCTACTCAAAACGAGAAGGTAACTCAGGTGGCTTTTACCGCCGTGCACAAGACAGCCGGAACGTATTAGCACTTTACCCAGATGGCTTTTTACCGCAAATTGAAACCGATGTTGAAGACTACTCATTTGCCCTAGGTCTAGAAGGTGAAACGGGCGACTGGACATGGGATGTAAGTACCAACTATGGCCGCAACGACTTTGCATTGGGCGTTGTAAATAGCTTAAATACGTCTTTGGGTGCCACCAGCCCCACCGAATTTGATAACGGCGCACTAGTTTATGACTAATTTATAGTCAATGGTGATGCAAGCACAACCCTTGATTTAGGGTTACCTGACGACGTAGTTTTTACTCTAGGTGCTGAATACCGCCACGAAAGCTATAAAATAGAACAAGGTGAAGAAATCTCTTACATTACTGCACTTGATAGCAATGGCAACCCAATTGCTGCCGGTGGCGCGCAGGTACTTTCGGGTTTTGGTCCAGAGAGCGTAACCGATGAAAGCCGCCATAACGTTGCACTATTTGTTGAGTTTGACACTTACCTAACCGACAACTGGAACATGGTTTTAGCAAGCCGCTACGAAGATTAAAGCGACTTTGGCAACACATTTACCTCAAAGCTTGCAACACGTTACAGCGTAAACGAAAACTTATCTTTACGTGGTGCGTTAAGCACAGGTTTCCGTGCGCCATCGCTTGCACAAAGCTCGTATCGCCAAATTTCAACCGTACTTGAAAACAACCAAGCGTTTGAAGTAGGCCTATTCTCAACAGATGCACCCGCAGCGCAAGCCCTTGGCGCAAAACAGTTAGACGCTGAAGACTCAGTTAACTTAACTGCTGGCTTTGTATACACCCAAGGTAACTTTAGCTTAACGGTTGATGCCTACCGTATTGATATTGATGACCGTATTGTACTCTCGGAAAATTTAAGCGGTGCCGCAGTACAGCAAATTTTAGCGGATGCTGGTAAGTTAAATACCGAAAGCGTACGCTACTTTACTAACGCAATTGACTCGCGTACGCAAGGCGTAGACATTGTTGCAACTTACCTACTTCAGTTAGATAACTTTGGCGATGTGCGCTTAAACGCAGCGACTAACTTTAACGACACCGAAGTGACACACGTTGACGATAATCCTGAACAACTAAACTCTATAGGTGACGACTACGTTGTATTTGCACGCCGTGAAGTAGGTCGTTTTGAAGAAGGCACACCAGACAACAAACTGAATCTGTCGGCCGTGTGGAACTTTAACGAATGGCAAACAACGTTACGGTGAAGTTGCTGATATTTCCACAACAAGCGATCGCGATGAATACCTAGATGCTAAATGGATAACCGATTTAGAAGTGGCATATCGTCCTAATCACGAATGGAAATTTGCACTGGGTGCCAATAACTTATTTGACCAATACCCGCAAGCCACGGTCGATAACATTGGTTACTCTACCTTTAGCCAAATATTCCCGTACACACCCTATACACCGTACAGTTTAGATGGCCGCTTTTTATACGGTAACATTACTTACAGCTTTTAATTTGTATAATTAAAACCAGTCGTTAAAACAAAAAGGATGCGCTATGCATCCTTTTTATTAATAGTTAGTAATTTTAACCACTAATTAGTCTTTTAATTTTTAGCAAAAAAACTAAATTTATTATAAAACAAACACTTAAATTTAGGCCTCATTATTGCTCTAGTCTTGCTATATTAACAAATAACGTCACATTAAAAGGACTAACCATGAGCTCATCAACTGTATCTACCATTGCTAAACCACTTTCGCTAATTAGCGGTATTTTATTATTAAGTGGCTGCGTGTTTCATATTTCGCCAAGCGTTGCGTCGGTAAAACAAACACAACAACTCACATTACCTAGCAATAACCTTGAATACCTAGACGTATTAAGCGGCGCAGGTTCACTCAAAATAATAGGCTCATCAACAGCAACCAGTATAGATGTTGACGCTACTATTTACACGGTTGACATTGACGATGAATACGAACTCACACTCGATCAAAGTGGAACTAAAGCAAAGCTTGTTGCCCAAAATACAAGTAATAATGGAATTAGCTTTTACAGCGGTCAATCGCCTAGCATTGATTTAGTGGTTACCGTCCCTAACAACCTTATGTTAGATATTGATGATGGCTCGGGCGATATAACTATTAACGCCATGACAAATAATATTGATGTAAAAGATGGCTCTGGCAGCTTATCAATCAATGGCGCTAAAAACCTAAACATTGACGACGACTCGGGCGATATTTCTCTTCAAAGCATCACTGGTAATCTAGATCTTAACGATGGCTCAGGCAGCATTACTATTAATAACGTGAATGGCAATGCAAATATTGATGATGGCTCAGGCGATATGAATGTAAGCAATGTACGTGGCACGTTAACTGTTGAAGATGGCTCGGGCAGCATAGCAATACAACATATTAATGGCGCTGTGGACGTTGAAGATAACTCGGGCGACTTATCCATTGAACATGTTGATGCAAGCGTTACCATTGAAGATGGTTCGGGTAGTATTCGCGTTAACCATGCCAAAGGGTTAACAATTACAGAAGCGGGCTCGGGCGATGTTAGCATCGATAATATCTCTGGTTCAGTAAAGCTAGACTAATATACTGAGCCCTTAATAAAAATGCACTTAACCTTGGTTTAAGTGCATTTTTTGAAAACCACTTTATAACTCACTAATAGCCAACTAACTCTGCATAACCTTTACCTTTAAAACCACCTTGGGTTTTAATTCGCCCCTCCCAGTAGGGAATACTCAATTGATTACGTGAATCGGGATTACGCGCTTCAATTATAATTGGCTCAAACCCTTTAACCTTGAGGTGCCACTTAACTGGGTAGGTTTTACTACTGGGCGTTGCTTGCGTCGCTTGGGCTTTAAGCTCAGATGTTTTTAATACTTGTAACGTCACGTCGTTATTTGCAATGGCGCGAACTTGTCCACTTTGCGTAATGTGCGATGCACTGCAATAATCATAACTTTGTTGCTCATTACGAATACAAAATGCCATCAAGCCACCCTGTTTTTTATCATCAGCCTGAATGCTAAACCAGTCCCATCCATTTTGGGTAGGATCGATTAGTGCCGAGGACCACTCTCTGTCTAACCAAGCATCTCCAGTAACTTTAAAAGTTTTACCCGCAAATGTGATGTCGCCTTGGGCGTGTAAAAACGGATAGCTGTAATAGTAAGATGCATGCCCCTGGTGGGTTTTTTGGCTATAACCTTGCTCGCCATGTTTTACAAGTGGGCTATTAGCCAGCACCAGGTTAGCACTGTAATTTTCCTGCTGCGCCTTTAAACTGAGCGGTAAAAATGTTGCATCCTTACTTGCTAACTGCCAATCATCTAGGCGAGCTTCAAATGGCTGCGCTGTTATATTTACTTGTCCCGATCTGCCATATTTTTCGAACGCTTGATGCTGTGAATCGGTTTGTATTGCAAAGTGAGCAAAGTAAAGCTGTCCATTCCACCATGGCGACGCATCAGTTGCCGTGGCTTGCTCATCGACCGAGAGCCTAAATAAAGTCCATTGCACACCAAAGGTGTCGCCATTATCTGCCTTTAAATTAGCAGTTACATACCACCATTCAATTCCTTGTTGATGATGCGCCCCATGATCACGTGGAAAGCTCAGCCCTTGGTTTTTGTTTACAGGTTCACCAAATTGTTGTGCAAACCCGCTATGCATTGGTTTATCTTGATTTACTTGCTCTGCTTCGGGCTGGCACGCGCTTAATGCGCCAATAAAAATAAAGGTAACAGCTGCTTTTAGTCTATTCATGTAAGTCCTATAGCTTGGCAACATTATCGGCAACGGCGCTTCGCGTTAATTTTATCAGCGGTAACGCGCTCACAAATAAAGCTAACATAAACATAAGCACCGTAAAGCCACCTAACTGTAGCCAATTAACGGTCATGGCCATGGTCCAACCAAAGGCAATTGGCATGACGTAAGTTAATAGTACCCATCCAAGGCTAAGCCCCAATGGTATAGCTAATAACAAGGTGGTTAAAATAATAAGTGCAGCTTGCAGTACTTTTGCTCCCAATAATTGCTGTTGTGTGACACCCAGCGTTTGTAATACCGCCATGGGCTGTAATTGCCCGCGCCCTAAAGTTAAAAAGCTTACCCACATGCCAAATAATGCAATCAGCATAATAAATATATTAAGCGCCTGAGTAACATAAAAAGTTTTACCAAATAGCTGTTTTGCAAAGCGTTTAAACTGCTGATTAGCAATGACTTGTTGGCTATCTAATTGGTGCTGTTTTTGAATATATTCGGCTATGGCGTCAACGTCACTATTGGGCTTTAACCAAAGCGATAAACCATACTCAGTGTAATTTAAGCAGCTATTCAATAATGCATTAGTTGTTACAACAACATTTAACCCTTGCTCGCCGTAATCAAAATAGGCAGCGCGTACCTGACACGTTAGTGTATTAATATGCTGTTTTAGGGTTATTACATCACCTACTTTAAGCGAGTACTGCAGCAAGGCGGGTTCGTTCACTAAGCAACCCACAACCCCATTTTTGTTCTTTTCAAATACTGCAGATGTAGGTGCTTTATTGTTTAACAAAGTAAGGTGTTGGTTGTAGCTGGCCGTTGCACCAAATGCCATAACATCAACAGCAATCGTATTTTTAGGTGTTTTAAGCTCACTGTTAGCTGACCAATATACGCCTACTTTTTCGACCTCTGGGAGTTCACGCAACTTAGCCCCTAACGCTTGAATGTTTTGATCGGGCCTTACGTATAAATCAGCGCTTAGCCGTTTTTCAAGGTGTGTATCTAAGGTGTCGCTAAAACTGCCAACCATAATTTGCATACCTACGGCGGCCCCCATCGCCATTAAAATAGCGAGTACTGAGCTTAGTAATGCAGGTAACTGCACTAGACTGTCTGCTTTTAACCACTGAATAATGGGGTTTTGTGTTGGCCATGGCAGTTTAAAAACGGCTTTAACTATTGGTGGCGTAATAACAAAAAAGAGGAGTAGCACACAAACACACAGCAATAAGGCGCTTATTTTGGTATTTGCTGTTAACGCTAAGTAGCTGGCTGCAAAAATAGCTAAGGCAAACATTAACCATTTAATACGCGCAAAAAAAGTACTTAATCGAGCCGATTGACTGGCTAAAAAACCCAACAAAACAACAATATTAAGTGTAAAACCACTGGCAACCATGCTGCTATTAAGGCTTACTACAAAGCTTCTATCTAGTTGGTAAAGCCCTCGAAGAGTCGCCGATACATCCATAACTAAGGCGTTTGCCAGTGCCGCGCCTAATAACGCACCTAATAACGCAGCAAAAAAACTAAGCACCGTTAATTCAATAACCAGCGCCTTAATTAACACTGACCTTTGACAACCCAGCACCCACATTTGCTGCTGCAAGTGAGCGCGCGCATTGTACGCCAGCTTAATTGCATTAAAACTTAAAAACGCACCCACCACATAACCTAACAAAGCCAGCGCTTGTAAATTAAAGAAAAAAGCCTCAGAGAGCGCGTCAAAAGCCTGCTCTTGCGCAGCTTCAAGGCGTGCTTGATCGCCTAACAATACGTTTAATTGGGCTGTTTGTTTATTATTTAAGCCACTTACTTCAAAGTAACTAATTACCCCATTTGCGCGCAGTAATTTGTCGGCAAGGCTAATATCCACCAGCATGGTCATGCCTAAACCTTGTAACTCGCTTACCGCTAACGTGCGTGTGGCATCGCCCATGTTTATATTAATACGGCTGTTTTTTAAATTTAGCCGCTGCATTAATTTAGGGTCTATATAAACAGTATTTAGTAGCTGTTCAAATCCAGAATAACGATTGTTGGTTGTTGATGCTGAGCCGCTGGTATTTTGTGTAAGCCACTGCAATAAATTGACGCCCCTAAGCGCGAGTTTTTGCTGCTTATCGGTTTCAATTACACCTTCTAAAACCGGTTGAATCTGCACAAAGCCAGCTGCCCTAATACGCGACCACATACTGTTGGGCAACCTGTTTTCACCTAGCACAGGGCGTACAAAATGCGTCACTGGGTTTGCAATTAGTGCTGTGGTTTGTTGATAGCGCTTACCGGCCTCTAAGTTTAAGCCCTGTATTGCAGTAAGTAGCGCCGCGCCTAAACTAAAACCAATAAAAAACAGTAATAACAGCCCTACATGGCGGCGATAAAACTGCATATACGTTATTAAAATAAGTTTAAGTTCAGCCATTAATTTGGCCATCTTTTAAAAACAATTGCGTAGCAAATTGGTCGGCCAATCGCTGACTATGAGTGACCATAATTAGTATTATTTGCTGTTCTTCGCACAAGCTTTTTAATAGCGTAACTATATCGAGTGAGCGAGCGGCATCAAGGTTGCCCGTAGGTTCATCGGCCAATAATAGCTTAGGCTTATTTAATAGCGCACGACCTATGCCTACTCGTTGCTGCTCCCCACCTGAAAGCTGCTCAGGCATTGCTGTAAGCTTGCCTTCTAAACCCAGTTTTTTAGCCATTGTATTTACTTCATCGTCGCTCGGCGATAACCCGTTAAGCCTTGCTTGAAAGCACATGTTGTCTCTCACATTTAACGGGCTGAGTAATTGGTAATGCTGAAAAATAATCCCTATTTTACGCCGATAAAGAGCAAGTTCATTAGCACTCAATTCACTAATTTTTTGCTCATTAACCGTAATAGTTCCAGCATCTGGAGACAGTAAACCGGCTAATAAATTTAATAATGTTGTTTTACCCGAGCCACTATCACCGAGTAAGGCAATGTGCGCAGCAGGTGAAATAGTTAACGATAAATCATTAATTATTTGTCGTTTCAAGCCACCATCTTGGCGTGTAAAAAACACATTATTTAGCGAAATCATAAAATGTAGCTCGTCCTAGTAGCAAAATTTTTAGCTTTGTTTTAAACGTTACAATAACAGCAATTCGGTCATTTAAGTGCTTTATTTAAGCCCATTGCAATAAATTTTATCATTCAGTTAAAGTAATTTTACTGAGTAACTCATTGTATTTTAAACGTACCTAAGCCATGCTAATTATCTAAACTTTAATAAGGTAAGCATGTGTTAGAAATAGCGTTAATATACTTAGCTGCGGCTATTGTGGCAGTTCCTATTGCCAAGCGAGTTGGTCTTGGCTCAGTACTGGGTTACTTAATTGCCGGCATACTTATTGGCCCCTTCGCATTAGGGGTGGTGGGAGATCAAACCGATGTAATGCATTTCGCCGAATTTGGTGTAGTAATGATGCTATTTTTAGTTGGCCTTGAACTACAACCCTCTCGCTTATGGAAACTTCGCCACTCTATTTTAGGGCTCGGTGGCCTACAAGTAGTGCTAACTGCCGCCGTTATTTTTGCATTTTGTTATTGGGTGTTTACCATGCAGTGGCAAACAGCCCTCGCTATTGGCTTAATGCTTGCGTTGTCGTCAACCGCCATTGTGCTGCAAAGCCTTGAGGAAAAAGGCTGGCTAAAGCGCGAAGCCGGCCAAAATGCATTCTCGGTGTTATTATTTCAAGACATTGCCATTATTCCAATTTTGGCGCTGTTGCCATTACTTGCCTTTGCTCCACCAAGTAGCTCTAAAGAAATCAGCCATTCTATTATTGCCAACTGGCCAGTATGGCAACAAGTTGCTGTATCGATAGGTGTGATTGCTGCCATTATTGCCGGTGGTAAATACGTATCGGCCCCGTTATTTAGGTACATAGCTAAAACTCACATGCGTGAAATATTCACTATTTTTGCGCTATTTTTAGTGGTGGCTATTGCCCTTGTTATGCAAAGTATTGGGCTTTCACCTGCATTAGGTACATTTTTAGCGGGTGTAGTCCTTGCCGAAAGTGAATTTAGACACGAGCTCGAAGCCGATATAGAACCTTTTAAAGGGCTACTTTTGGGGTTGTTTTTTATAACCGTGGGCGCCTCTATCAACTTTGAGTTATTGGCTAATGAGTTTTCAACTGTTATCGCACTTGTTGCGTTACTTATTGTGGTAAAAGCCTGTATTTTATATGCCCTTGCCATCACCTTTAATATTAGTAAAAAACAGCGATTACTGTTTGCATTAGCCCTTGCACAAGGCGGCGAATTTGCTTTTGTATTGTTAAGCGTAACCACAACACTGGCTATTTTAACGCCAGCACAAACAGGCTTAGTGACCCTTGTTGTTGCTGTATCAATGTTAGTGGCTCCGCTATTGTTAATGGTGTACGAACAACTCGAAAAGCGCAGCCATACCAGTGCGCCAGAGTTCGACAAGCCAGAGCAAATTAGCACAGCTAAGCACGTTATTATTGCGGGCTACGGACGTTTTGGACAAATTATGGGGCGTTTATTACATGCACAAGGCTACGAAATAACAGTACTCGATCACAGCCCCAGCCAAATAGAATTACTACGCCGCTTTGGTAATACCGTATTTTATGGTGACGCCGCCCGCCAAGAACTCCTTGAAGCCGCAGGCGCTCATACCGCACAAATGCTGGTTGTTGCCATTGATGACCCTGACAAAACCATTGAAATAATTGAGCTTGCCCACAAAAACTACCCACAATTAAAAATTGTTGCCCGCGCAATAGACCGTCGCCACGCATACAAATTACTTAATTTAAAAGTAGATGCGTTTAACCGCGAAACCGTCGACTCAGCTATTAATTTAGCCGTAGAAGCACTCGAACTACTTGGAAACAACAAACAAGACGCCGAGCGTGCTGGTAAGCTGTTTAGAGAACACGATCGCGCTGCGGTTGTGCAACTTGCTGAACTGTGGGGCGACGATGCCAGCTACGGCGTAGCCGTGCGCCAACGAATGGAAGATTTAAAGCAAGTATTACAACAAGACAGGCAAGCACAAAATGATTTAAATACCTGCGATAGCGGCGACTGTGAAGACGGCCTAACAGAGCTAGCTGATAGACCCAAAAAGCCTGATGATGCTCATATTGAGTAGTGTCAGGTGGTTAAGTTTGGGTTTTTAGAGATAATGGTATTGCCTCGCTAAGAGGCTATACTTCTGAATAATTAACTTTTTATGTTACTCAACTTGAAAGATTCACCTTCATAACTCCACATAATTAAATAACACGCTAAACTTGGCCATTTCTTTTACTTTTCCGCTTCAGCCGTTTCAATTTGGTTCAGTATCTGCACTACTGAACGAGCTACCGCACTTGCAAGATTAACAGGTACAGCATTTCCAATTTGCTTATATTGCGCTGTTATTGGCCCAGAGAAAATCCAACTATCTGGAAAGGTTTGAATACGGGCATATTCACGTACAGTAAGGGGTCTAGTTTCAACAGGATGACAACGCTCTGTTTGCTTTTGTGCCGGTGAACACGTCAGTGTCAGACTAGGTTCATCCCAACTCAAACGTCTAGCCATTCCGGTTTTCCCCCCCCCTAGGTAAAAGCTTTTCTTCATATATTCTTTTTGTACTTCAATCGGCAAATCTCTCCAATACCCTCCAGGCGGGACTTGCGCTAGAACTTCTGCTTTCGAAGCCGGGTACTTTTGTCCTATTGACTCAGGCACGTCAGTGTGGAACAACTCTCCCGCTTTAAGGGCATCTTTCATAGTCATAATGCGCTTATAAGGTGAAGGCCATTTAAATGTTACGCTACTAGCTAAGTCTTTCCGAATAGCTATAAGTAGAACCCGCTCGCGCTTTTGGGGAACACGATAAAAAACAGCTTTTAGAACCTTGGGTTCAACTAACTCGTAACCGATTTCGTCTATAATCCCTTTAATAGCTTTTAGTGTTTTACCATCATCATGATTTAAGAGACCTCTTACATTCTCAGCAACAATTACCTTAGGGTTTGTTTCTTTTACAGCTCTTGCAAATTCAAAGAATAAGGTGCCACGAGCGTCTTCAAAGCCTAGCTTCTTACCCGCATAAGAGAATGCCTGACATGGAAAACCTCCAGACACAATATCAACCTTATCTTCGTAAGGTGTAAAGTCGACTTCACTGATATCTCCACGGACTACGTTCCAGTCAGGACGGTTTTTTTCTAATGTATCGCAAGCATGTTTATCAATTTCGCTAAGTAGTAACGACTTAAGTCCTGCTTTCTCCATCCCCAGAGCGAGCCCGCCCGCCCCAGCAAATAGCTCTATTGCGCTAAAAGAACGTATCGGTCGAGTTTTACTCTCTTCATTCCAATTTGTAGAGAAAAGCATCCTGGCTTCATCAAACTGTTTTAACTGTTCTTTGCTATAAAGCCTGTAATTGTTGTCCTTATTGCGCGTAGGGACTAACTTTCCCGACCCTTCCCAACGCCTGAGAGTTTCTTTAGAGACACTCAATATGTCTGCAACCTGCGCAATGGTAAATACTTCGTTTTCCATGATTATATCCAAACCCTGATCATGGTTACTAGTGTACATATACACAGTAGTCATGTCAAACATTACACATGGTTATTTATAAGCTAGTGTGAAATACTCTTTAAATTCTTCCACATCTTTCATCGCTAAATTTCCTTTATCCAGAACATGTTCAAATACATACTCGATAACCTCGGGCAATACATCATATAACTCTTGCAATGCATTTTCTCTTCCCGTCACTAGGGCATAGAAGCTGGCGCCATCGATGATACGAACGTCCTTTCTGGATTGCACTTTAATCCCAGTGCTGGGATCCGAGGGTGCAAATGGTACGTCTGCTCTTTGCGGTTTTTTTGGAACAATATTTACAAAGTAAGCCGTATAACCATAATAGCCGCTTGCTTTCTTTGATATTTTTTCAACTAGGTTCTGATATTGACCAGCAAGCTTACCGCCCGTAAGTGTGTTATGTTTATTTTTGATTTCAGCGATAATTTTATCATCATCATTTTTCAAATCAATTTCGCCACCGACGCCGAGATCGACCCAACCGTTTACATGCCCCAGGATCTTTTGGTGTAAATTACCAATGCTGTTTGATAACGTTTTTTGATACTGTCGTACAGTTTCCGCTTCTTTCCAGGTTACTATATCGAAGCCCGATATCGCTGCATCAAATAAAGTTGTGAAAGGGTCTATTACGTTTCTGTGAAACTTTTTTTCTGCATTCAGCTTACTTGCGAACCCGCTAGTGAGAACTTCACTCACGAATGTAATAAGATGTTGATCTTCAATGTATTCTAAGTACGCCATTAAAACTCCATTTTCATTTAGATTTTACTTTTTAGCACACTCATATTATCACGATTTAAGAAACGTCCCTATAGTGTGAACTTATATTAATACCAACTATAAATAATTTTACCTTGATGA
Organism: Pseudoalteromonas sp. PSi26; assembly: GCF_054960575.1. NCBI lineage: Bacteria > Pseudomonadati > Pseudomonadota > Gammaproteobacteria > Alteromonadales > Pseudoalteromonadaceae > Pseudoalteromonas > Pseudoalteromonas sp. PSi26. The sequence continues at coordinate 98,585 of NZ_JBHNYT010000013.1, forward strand.
TCTGCTGTATAAAAATGGGAAACTGTTTGCAGTATTACTTGGGCGGAAATGGCTTAAATTAATCTATTTTTAAATACCTACTTGTAGCTCATAGCCGCCTATCATCCTTTCAGCTATGAGCTACTACGTTTAAAAACGCTAAAATCTAGTGATGGTGCCCACCTTGAATCGCTTTACCTTGTTGGTTGTAAAACCCCGTTGCGCTGTGCTCTATAAAACCTAGGTTGATCATTTTCGCTAAAAACGGGTCGTTTTCGTTATCGCCAATGTCGGCGTAGTCGGTGGTTTGAAAGCGATCCCACTTGGCAAACTGTGCGGTTATTTCTGCTTTATTGCTGCTTACATCATTTAGGTTAAGCTCAGTGTGAGTGTGGCTTTTTTTATTGGTTACGCTAAAGCTTTTAACCAAGTTTGATTTGGTAAATAAAGCGAGTTTAAATTGGTTGTCGCCCTCAGAAAGTGTGTAGTTTTTTACTTCATCGCAGCCGCTGCCTTGGGTGTTTACTAGGGTCATTTTTTCGATTAAATGCGTATCCACGAGCTGATTTTTAGCGCTCCAACTTTGTACACCGCGTACCTCAGATGGCTGATACTCAATACCGCGATGCTGAGCATTAAAATAACGAATTGGGCGAATTTGCTTGTTAGCTAAGTGCTGCCAAAGCTCAGTAATTACCTCACGCTGATGCGCAACTTGTGAGTTGTTTCGCCAAAGCGTAAGTGATTGCGTGCTTTGCTCGTTTTTATGAGTATTGGTAATTTTATAGTCGGCTTTTAAATGCTCGCTATCAATATTACATTGCTGCGCTAGGGTGCTGGTACTGGCAAGTGTTGCCATTAAAAATAATGCTAGTTTCATTAAATTATCTCTTATTTAAACGTCACTGTAATAGGCATTACCATACCCATTTACAGTGGCATTTTTATGACATAAAAAAACAACTCGCACAGCGTACGAGTTGTTTTTAAATACCTCATTTTTAATACGTACTTTATGTGCTGAGCGTACGTATTAAATTACTTATGGCGTTACTTTTTCATCAGCGGTAGTTACTAAGTCTGCTGCAAAGTCCATTACATGGAATAAAAAGCTTTGCTCGTTAGTGCCTGTCACTAAGTGAGCGCCTGGGCCCATTGCGTATACGCCAACATCTTCACCTGCGTGAGTTTCTGAGCCAAGTGGTACAAGTGCCTCTTGGTGAAAGCCCGCTGAAGTTGTATCAACATCGGTTAAATCAACACGCCCAGTTACCGGTGCAGCTAAGTAAGAGGCGTCGGCATTTGTTTCATCGCCTAAGTCTCTGTAGCCTAAACCATTGGTGTAACCTACTGTAGTATATGGCATGTCGTCGGCTGCAAGGCTTGGCTCGGTTTGACCTACTGCAACCACTTTACCTAATATTGGGTTACCACGTTTTGGGTAGCCTGCAATAGTAAATACATGGCTGTGATCGGCAGTTACCACAATTAAGGTTTCTTCTGGGTTAGTGTTGTCCATCGCGGCTTTAACGGCTTTAGCAAATTCAATAGTATCGTTAAGCGCGTTGTAGGCATTACCCGCATGGTGCGCGTGGTCAATACGACCCGCTTCTACCGATAAGAAAAAGCCCTTATCGTTGTTATTAAGCACGTTGATTGCTTTTTCGGTCATTTGTGAAAGCGACGGCTCGCCCGCTACATCATTTGCGCGGTCGGCTTCGTATTGCATGTGCGATTCGTTAAATAAACCAAACACCTTTGTAGCATCGTCGCTAATTGCATCAAACCCTGCTTGGTCCATTACGTAGTTGCCATTAGGGTAAGTAGCTTGCCACTCGGTGACTAGGTTACGGCCATCGGTACGATCCCCTTCAACTGCGCTGATTGCATCACTTGAATTAGCCGCGGCATCTTTTGGTAAAAAGTGACGACGACCGCCACCCATTACTACGTCAATACCATCTACATCAATACCTGCAAAGCGTGCTTCTAGGTTAGCTTCAAAGTTAACAAGCTGCGATGCAATGTCTTCACATGCGTCTGAACCTGCTGGCATATCTGAGTTATCTTCCCAGTTACGATCAGCCGATTTAGCATACGTTGCCGCTGGCGTTGCATGGGTAATGCGCGCCGTTGAAATAAGGCCGGTTGCTTTGCCTGCAATTTCGGCAAGCTCAAGCGAGGTGACCAGCTCATTACCTGCAACGGTTGAACAAACACCGCGCTCAATGTCTTCGTCTACACCGATTACGCCAACATCAGTTTTAACACCTGACACCATCGCCGTCATTGTGCCTGCTGAATCAGGTGTTTGTGCATCTACGTTGTACGTTTTAACAAAGCCTGAGTAAGGCATGGTTTCAAAGCTAAGTTGATAGTCTTCACCCATACCGCCTTCAAGCTGGCCCGCTAAAATACGTGCAGCCGTAACGGTAGAAATACCCATACCGTCGCCGACAAATAAAATAACATTTTTAGCCTTGCCCGACTCTGTAACCGCCTCGTTATTAGCTTGCTGTGTTGCTGATAACTTTGTTTGTGCGTCGCTATACCAGGCATTACCTGTAAGGTTAGCTAATTGCTCAGTAGTTAGCGACGTTGCTGGCGCATTACACACTAGGTTAGATGAGTTAACTTCGTCGCTATCGAGTTCGCCATTTTCGTTTGTATCTACACCCACTTGGGTTTCTACACCGCCATTAATACATTGCGCTGAGCCCACGGCTATGGCGTTGTCTACTGCGATAATATTGTTATCACTTTTATCGTCATCACTTGAACAACCCGCTAGCGCGACCATTACTGCTAAAGAAAGTACTGTTAATTTTTTCATGTTCGCCGCCATTATTGCTGAGTTAATTCAAGAGCTTGGTTAATTAGATGAAATACAACGTTTTGCTCAATAACACCTTGAGCAAGTTGTGCACCAGGGCCTTTAGCATGCAATGAAATATCTTCACCAGCATGCGTTTCAGAACCTAGTGGTACGGTTGTTTCTTGGTGAAAACCTGGGGTTGTTGTGTCAACACCGTTTAACTCAACGCGCCCAGCTACTGGGCCGCTTAAGTAGGTTGCATCAGCGTTTGTTTCATCACCTAGATCTCTAAAACCGAGTCCGTTTGCATAACCTACTGTGGTGTATGGCATGTCATCGGCAGCAAGGCTTGGCGCTGTTTGGCCTACAGCCACTACTTGGCCTAAAATTGGGTTACCGCGCTTAGGGTAGCCTGCAATAGTAAATACATGGCTGTGATCGGCAGTGACTAAAATAAGGGTTTCTTCTGGGTTGGTACTATCGATTGCGGCTTGCACTGCATTGGCGAATTCAATGGTGTCGTTAAGTGCGTTGTAAGCATTACCTGCGTGGTGCGCATGGTCAATACGGCCCGACTCAACCGTTAAGAAAAAGCCGTTTTCGTTTTTACCCAATACCTCAATCGCTTTTGTGGTCATTTCACTAAGTGACGGCTCGCCTGCCACGTCGTTTGCGCGGTCAGCCTCGTATTGCATGTGCGATTCGTTAAATAAACCAAATACTTTAGTAGCGTCATCGGCAATAGCATCAAACCCAGCTTGGTCCATAACGTACGTTGCATTTGGATATTGTGCTTGCCACTCGGTAACTAGGTTACGCTCATCGGTGCGGTCGCCTTCAACGGCGCTTGTCGCATCGCTTGAATTAGCTGCAGCATCTTTTGGTAAAAAGTGACGACGACCGCCGCCCATTACAAAATCAAGGCCGTCTACGTCGGTACCTAAAAAGCGCGCTTCTAGGTTTTTTTCAAAGTTAACTAGTTGAGATGCAATATCTTCACAGGCTTCTGAGCCTTCTGGCATATCTGAAATATCTTCCCAGTTACGGTCTGCCGATTTTGCGTACGTAGCCGCTGGCGTTGCATGGGTAATACGCGCTGTAGAAATAACCCCTGTTGCAAGGCCTTTAATTTCAGCCAGTTCTGTTGCCGTTAAAAGCTCGTTACCTGCAACCGTTGAACACACACCGCGCTCAATGTCTTCGTCTACACCAATTACGCCTACATCGGTTTTAACACCTGAGATCATTGCGGTCATTGTGCCTGCAGAATCCGGCGTTTGCGCATCTACGTTATACGTTTTAACTTGCGCAGAATAAGGGAACTCTTCAAAGCTTAAATAGCCTTCTTCACCTGGGTTGCCTGCTCGTTGGCCTTTTAAAATACGTGCTGCCGTTAGGGTAGAAATACCCATGCCGTCACCCACAAATAAAATTACGTTTTTTGCTTTTGTAACTTGTGCACTTTGTGCCTGAGTATTTTTAGTAGCTAACGTAGTTTGTGCGTTTGTATACCAGTTATTGTCTGTTTGGCTTTGTGGTAATACATTGGCATGACTTGCAGCGCTTAACATAAATGTTAGCCCAACCGCCGCAGCGACTTTTTTAATTTTCATCCTTTATTATTCCCATTATGTAGTGGTTATTTTTGCTTGAAGCTAAAACCTCAAATAAGTAACCGCTGCACTATAGGAAATACATATGACTAATAAAGGACGTTTTAATGAAGAAAAAGTGACCAAAGATTGACAAAAATAAGACACAAAAAAGCGCAGCGGTTTAACGCTGCGCTTGTTGTTATACAAGGGGAAATTTTTTAACTATTAAAAGCGCGCCTTAAACGACACCCCAAAGTAGCGCTCTGCATCACGCGGTATTTGGTAACGGAAATTATCGCCACTGTAGGTTGTTGCATAACTTTCGTCTGTTAGGTTTTTAGCAATAAGCGATACTCTAAAAGCATCGTCTTTAAACGATAAACCTACGCTTGCATTTAAAATACCGTAATCTGGTAATAAGGCTGCTGGGTTAAACTCGCCTACATTATTAGGTAGGTCAGAGTATTGCTCGTCAGTGTATATGTACGAGCCATTTACGTGCACGTTAAAGCCGTGTTCGGTTTCAATAAAGTAGTCAGCGCTTAATGAGTACTTTAAGTCTGGCGAAAATGGAACATCTAGCCCTGAGCGGTCAGTACACGATCCTGCGGCCACTTCTGGCGGACAATTAAATTCATCAATTTCGGCTTTAATATAGGCAATACCACCGGTTAGCGTAAGCGCATCGGTTGCGGCCCACATAAAGTCAACTTCTGCACCCTGTGTGCTTACGTCGCCTGCGTTTGTTAAGCGAGTAATACAGGTGCCGTCTGAACAATCAAAGTTGTTTGCTTGGAAGCCTTCAATTTCGGTTTTAAATACTGCAAAGTTAAACACAAAGTCGCTGCTTGCATACTTATAGCCAAGTTCAAACGCGTCAGACTCTTCCGGCGCTATTTCACGGCCGTCGTTGTCAGGGTTAAAGTTGTAGTAAATATTAAAGCCAGGCCCTTTGTAACCTTGCGAGTAAGTACCGTATACCATTTGGCCATCGCCTAAATCGTATTGCATACCTAAACGGCCCGATACGTTAGTTTCTTCAGCTTTACCCTGCTCGTCAGTATTTAACGTTGCAGGGCGTACACCTACACCACGACGGCCATATACATCGTTGCTGACACGGCGGTGCGTGTACGATACTTCGTCATCGGTATAACGCAGGCCAAATAACATGGTTAAATCGTCAGATAACTCATAAGTACCGTCTGCAAAGGCTGCCCAGTTATTAAACTCTGTACTCATGTATGCAGTAGCCGACACAATGTCGTTCGCATTACAGCTAACGCCTAAGCCCTGTGCGTAGCCATCTAAGTCGGCAAGCGCTGCGTCTAGCTCTGCACCCGACAAGTTATTTTGCGCGTAAAACGCCATGGCGCTATCTAACTGGCCTGCGTTATTTTGGCAACTGGCATCGCGAGTAAAGTTACGTTGTGAGTCCATGTTCCAGTAAAATAAACCAGCCACGTAGTTAAATGGCCCACTTAGGTTAGACGTTACACGAAACTCTTGTGAAAACTGATCCCATTGTTGCTCGCCAATGTCATGTAATTGAAATGGCACACCAAATACGGGTTGATTGCTGTCGCCAGCAATAGAAGTAAAGTCGCCTTCACGAAACTCGGTGTTATCCCACGAGCGCTGTGCAGTAATTGACGTATACGTGTGGTCGCCAATGGTTTTATCAACTTGTACTGAAAACGCGCTGTGTTTATCTATTGTGCGCGACTCATAGTCGTGGTCAACTTTACGCTGATCTAGGTCTATGTCGGCAACACCATCAACAATACCGTTACTGTTTGGCGCCGATTTTGAATCAGGATTACGGCCACTTGGTAGGCCTTCTAAATCGGCACAACAATCGTCATCGGCGTTGTAGTATTCTGCAATAAATTTAACGTTTAGGTCGTCGGTTGGTTCGTATTTAAATACAGCACGCGCACCTTCACGGTCGTAGCCGTTTACTTTTTCGTTGTTGTATACGTTATCTATGTAGCCATCAAACTTACCTTTAAATACGGTTAAGCTTGCTGCTAAGTCGTCGCTTAGGCCGCCACTTACAACGCCTTTAAAACGGTATTCGTTGTCTTGATAAAACGAGGTTTCTATACTGCCGGTAGTGTCGTAAGACGGATCTTTTGTTGTAATGTTTACCACACCCGCAGAGGCATTTTTACCAAATAATGTGCCTTGAGGGCCGCGTAATACTTCAATACGGTCTACATCGTATAAGTCTGCAAAAGCTTGACCAGAGCGACCAAGTACCACGCCATCAACAACCGTTGCTACACTAGGCTCAGCTGCAATACTAAATGAAATAGTTCCAATACCACGCACGGTGAGCGCCGAGTTACGGGTTGTGGTGCCTTTTCTAAAGCTCACAGACGGTACAAGCGATTGTAAACCTTCCATATTATTAGCAAACGCTGAATTAATTTGATCGCTATTTAGCACCGATACGGCAACCGGCACTTCGTTTAAGCTTTGCGTACGCTTTTGCGATGTCACCACTATTTTTTCAAATGAATCGTTTTTATTATTTTGCTGTTCTTGTTCCGCTTGCGTTTGATTTGCTTGTTCTTGCGCTGCATTAACTTGTGCGCTAACGGCTAAACCAGTTGTCATTGCTAACGAGACAGCCAAGCTTAAGATAGACTTTTTAGCTCTCATGTCATTCTCCATATTGTGCGTGTGTGCTGTGTGGTACCGCGCTAGCAATTGTGTGGTTTGCTAAATTACGGTGACAGTGTGTGTTAAGTATTTTCCTTACTAGCTCTTATATCTTATATAAGAGCTACAAATTTAAACAATCAAACTTCGTAATGCAAACATTATGTGAATAAAATGTGATTTAAAATCACATATAGTGGTTATAACCTGTGTTTATGCGGCCTTTGTGACACCTATATGGGCGAGGCTGTTTTCGTATCGCACATGCCAACGACGCACGCTCCACCAGCTAAACAATGCAGCTAATGTCCAAACAGTAATGAGGCTAGGCACAAAATAAACACTGGTACCGCCAACTAGGCCTACAGGAGAAAATACAATATATAAGCTCACTATTAAGCTAACCAATACAATGGCGCACGGTAGTGCGTATTTCCAAGGGCTTAAGCTTACTTCGGCTTTGCGGGTAAATTGCCACGGTTTTGCAAGTGGCTTGTAGTAACCAATTCCTAGCATTATTGCCAATTCAATAAAGAATAAAATGGCGTAAATATGGATAAAGTTAATATCAACATCCCACACAAATTTAAGTAGCGTGTAGGCAATAACATGAAAAATAATCGCCACTTTAGCGCCCAATGCAGGCACTTTACGAGTAAATAAACCCACTAACACAATTGTGATGACCGGAATGTTATAAAAACCGGTAAATACACGAATAATGTGCCATAAGCCTTCGGGTGCAAACATGAGTAATGGCGCGGTTATAAACGACAAAACAGCAATAACAATACTGGTTATTTTGGCCACTTTAATGAGCTTTTCGTCGCTTACTTTGTCTTTTTTCATGGGTTTATAAACATCTAAACAAAACAGCGTTGCGGCGCTATTTAGTAATGAATTAAACGAGCTAAATACCGCCCCTAATAATACGGCTAAAAAGAACCCTGATAAGTACTGAGGAAGTACATCTTTCACTAAGTGTGGGTAGGCTAAATCAATAGTTTGTAGGCTTTCATGCTTATAAAGATGGTACGCAATAACCCCAGGGATCATCATCATAAAGGGTACTAGTACTTTAAAGTACCCTGAAAACAACACCCCTTTTTGCCCTTCAACTAAGTTTTTAGCACCTAATGTGCGCTGGATCACGTACTGATTTGTACCCCAATAAAATAAATTAGCGAGGATCATGCCGGTAAAAATAGTGCCAAATGGCACGGGATCATCCTCGCTACCAATAGCATTAAGCTTTTCGGTATCGGTATTTACTAAAGTACTTAAACCATCAGCAAAGCTGCCATCGCCAAGCGCAATAAGCCCAAGCGTTGGCACTAAAATACCAATAATAAGTAACCCAACACCGTTAATAGTATCGGATACGGCAACCGCCTTTAAACCGCCAAATACCGCGTATATAGCGCCAACGGAGCCAACAATAATAATGGTAACAATAAGGCTTGCTTGATAACTCATGTCTAATAAGGCGGGTACATCAAATAGCCTAAGCACGGCGATTGATCCTGAGTACAAAACCGAAGGAATAGTAATAAAGCAGTATCCGACCATGAATAAGATCACCGTCATGCGGCGTACGGTATCGTCAAAACGATCTCGTAAAAACTCGGGTAAGGTAGAAAATGCCCCAGCTAGATAGCGCGGTAAAAAGATCAGCGCCATAATAATGGTAGAAATACCTGCGGTCACTTCCCATGCCATTGAACTAAGGTTGTAACCATACGCAGAGCCATTAAGGCCAATAAGTTGCTCGGCCGATAAATTAGTGAGGATCATCGACCCTGCTATAAATGTACCTGTTAAACCACGGCCCGCTAAAAAGTAACCGTCTTGGGTGTTAACTTCCCCTTTGGTTTTTTGGTACGAGATATATCCCACCAGCGCCATAAACGCCAAGCACGATAGCAGTGTCATGGTAATGTTCATACCTTCCATCTTGCGCCCCTTTTAGCTTACTTTACTCGGTAAAAAGTAAGCTAATATCTTTATTATTGTGTGTGTTACGTGTGTTACGTGTGTTGTGTGTGTTTGCTATTTACCGAGTTTTATTTTGGCCAAGCTGTTAGCTGGCTCATGTCTTGCTCTGTGTGTTGAACCTCTGGGCCGAGCATGAGCGTATCGCCTTTACGAACAAATACGGCCATTTGTGTAAGCTCAAGTGTTTCTTCGTAATACTTACCGCCCTCGTAAGTTTGTCCATCAGGAAAGCTCAACCATTCCCCTTGCGGTAAGTAAAATTTAACTTTACCGCTAGGTACCACACATGGCACAACAAGGAGCTTTTCGCCGCACATAAATTGCTGATCAAAACGATGTGCCAATACCTCATCAGGAAATGCCAGTGCCATGGCACGCTGAATAGGCAGCCCTGTTTGCTGCGCTTGCTCTGCACACGCTTGTAAGTACGGAATTAACTGATAGCGTAATTTAAGCGCTGCAAATACGGCGTCACTTGCTTGCTCGGTGTATGACCAGGGTTCGCGTGGGCCAATACCATGTAAGCGCATATGCGCACTAAATACCGACGCTTGCGCCCAGCGTACATAAAGCTCTGCATCACGGGTGTCTTTGTAAAAACCGCCAATGTCGGTTGCAAAAAATGGCCCGCCCGACATGCCCCACGCTAAGCTACCGCGAATGCTCGCTGCTAAACCTTGCCAATCGGCTTGCGGGTCGCCGCCCCATTGTGCAGGGAATCGTTGGCTACCCGTCCATGCAGATCGGCTAAACAAAAATGGCCCTGTTTTACAGTACTTTTCTGCTGCTTCATAAACGCAGCGGTTATACAACATGCTGTAAACGTTGTGTAATCTTATGCCGCTGTCGCCACTATGCGATACCATGTTTTCGTCTTCTAGCTGTTCGCCAAAGTCTGCTTTTATCATATCTACGCCAAGCTCAAACAGCGGCTTGTGCGATTCTAGCCAGTATTGGTAAGCGTCGGGGTGAGTAAAATCTAAAATACCCGACTCAGGTAATGGCGTAAGTACTTCGCCAAAGGGGCTTAAGTCCCAATCGTATTGATACGCTTTACCTGTGCGTTTATCTTTTATTAGCCAGCCGTTCTCGGCCGCTTTAGCAAATAATGGGTTGTTTACCGAGATCATCGGGTATTCCCACACACAAATTTTAAAATCCATGGCTTTTAGTTCATCAAGCACAGGTTTTGGGTCGGCGTAACGTGTTGGGTCCCATTCAAAAGCAAAGCGGGTGTCGGTGTCTTGCCATGCTCGGCCATCAAGGGTAATTACATCACACGGCATATTTTTAGCACGTACTTCGCGGGCAACACTTAATAGCTCATCAGCATTTTTGTAGTACGCTTTTGATAAAATAACGCCAAAGCTCCACTGCGGTGGTACCGGTGCAAAACCAGTTAGCTCGCAGTAGCGATTAATACTTTGTGCAGGCGTTTGCTCTTGGTATAAAAAGGCATCGAGCGCGTCGTCTTCTACTAAACACACGTAAGCACGTTGCGACCAAAGCGCGTAACCTACCCCATGTGTAACTGGCGCCGGCGTGTGTACAAATAAGTTCCAGCCCTCTGGACTCCAAGCGTATGGCGTATTTTTATATGATTTTTCGGCATTTACGCCCAGTGCATCGTGATTGTATGAGCGAATAAGTTGGCCGCGTTTATCAAGCTTGCCCCACTTTTCGCCAAGGCCGTATACGGCTTCGTCGTAATTAAGCTCTAGGCTTAAAATCCAGCCGTTATCGGTTTTAGCCAATGGTGGTAATCGATGCTGGCGCACAAAGTGGCCATCGGTTGCTGATTGCTGTACTAATTTATCGTTTTTATAAAGCTTAAAGTAAAAAGGGTCGCTATAAAATTCTAAGCGGTACTCACCAGCTGTGGCTTCAAAGCCTTGGTCTAATTTATTAAGTGATAGCGGTAAGTTTGAAGGGGTGGTGGTTAATATATTAAACGCGTGGTCTTGCGTTATGCCTGCATTTAAACGTAAACCAAACTGGCTTATGGTAACGCTGACCTCGCCAAATTGAGTTGGTAAAACTAGCACATGGCCTTGTAGTTTAGGCTCTGCAGTTAAGCGTGCTGGTTCTATTGCGTTCCAGTCTGGCTCACGTAATTCAAATGCATTCATGGGAGTTCCTTACCAACTATAGTCTTGTATAAGACACAAGTTAAATAATTGTGATCCCTATGTCAATGTAAATAAACTTAACTTTAATTAATTAACAGCACTCGCTTTAAACTAGGGTGGGCGCCGAGGTAACCACCAGCGATATACCACTTACACCCAGTAGCGTGATGGCAATAATGCGTATCCATTTTGCATCTACGTATGGGGTTAAGCGTCTTGAAAAATGAGTCACAAGTAATACTAAAGGAATTGCAGCTGCAATTAAAAACATAATATCGAGATCAGGCAAGGTGCCAAATAAAGCAATGCCCACTCGTACTATGCCACCAATGGTAAACACTGCAAGTAACGTACTACGAATTGCCTCAATAGACCAAGCTTGTTTGTAGCACTGAAATACCAGCGGTGGTCCCGACGTTGAAAACAACCCGCCCAGTAAACCACTTACCCCGCCTGCAATTAAAAAGGAGCGAGGACGACTTTGCCTGTCGGTTTGCTTTCGTTTTACTAGCATTAAAGCGCAGCACAATAAAATGCTAATGCCCAATATAAAATTTAAAAATTGAGTTAAGTGCGCCGACATATATTCAAGTAAAACAAACCCTAGCAACATTAGCGGAATACCTGTATACAGCATGAGTTTTAGCGCGGGGATTTTTACTGCATTGCGGTTTTTAACCACCACAGTGGTTGAGTTAACAAGCCCTAACAAACTGACTAAAAACGTGGTTGCCGTTAATGGCAATACATCTAATAGCGTAAAACTGGCTACCACTAAAAGCCCAAAACCAAACCCACTGAGTGTTTGCAATAGTGTGGCTGCACTTAAGCAAAGCGCCATAACTAATATAAGTTCGAATGAAATACTGAACACTTTAAATTTCCTTGGGGTGCGCTATTGTAGTGTAACGATTTGTTTTTAGGCATAATGTAAAAACAAGCTGTAATACAATAGCTCACAATTAACTGATAGCACGCAAAAGTGCGCAAAAAGTACCACCTATGTTATAACTACAGGTGGATTAAATTTAACGGTAAATAACAATGAGTAACTCTATGTTTGATCACAAATTAAGTGGCCCAAGCTTGGCTTTTCAACCACTTTACTTACAAGTGGCTGATTATATTAAACAGCTCATTGTTGAAAGACGCTGGGTACCTGGCGAAGCGCTACCTAGCGAGTTTCGCCTTGCTGAAGAATTTAATGTAAGCCAAGGCACTGTTCGTAAAGCGCTCAACTTACTAACCGACGATAAAATAGTAACCCGCCGACAAGGTGTAGGTACGTTTGTATCTGAGCATACCGCGCAAGACGCACTTTTTAGGTTTTTCCCACTACAAGCCGACGGTAAAGGTGCAGATTTACCAAAGGCAGAGCTGTTATCGGTTGAGCTTTGCCCTGCACCACTCGATGTGATTGAAGCCCTGCAACTTAATAAAAAAGACAAAGTCACTAAGCTTGTGCGTAGGCGTATTCTTGATAATGAATTTTGTATGAGCGAAACTATATACCTCCCACAAAGCTACTTTCCTGATATACATCAAAGTAAAGATATTCCGCATACATTGTACCATTACTACCAAACCAAATTTAATCAAACCGTACATAAAACCCAAGACAGCATAAAAGCGGTATTAGCCGACGAAACTGATGCAAAAATGCTTGCAATTAAAACTGGCGATCCACTGTTATTAGTGTCGCGTATTACAGAATCGATTGAAGGTAAACGTATTGAATATCGCCAAAGCAAGTGCCGAAGCGATGATTACCACTACCAAATTGAGCTTGATTAATTCACCGCATTTAACCGCTAATTATTCATATTAGCGCACACCTATTAAATATTTTTTAAAGGCAGCAATCGCTGCCTTTTTGCTACCTGCAGCTTTTTTAATCCGCTGTTTTAGCGCATAGCACTAAGCACAGTGTTGACACTGTTAGATTCGTATAATAACTTATGTCTTATACAAGACCAAAGTCATTATGCAATTTTAACAGGAATTTCCAATGAGTTCATTAAATAACATCCCACCAGTCGGGTTCGGTTTATGGAAAGTAGCACAAGAAGATTGCGCGCAAACGGTGTATCAAGCCATTAAAGCGGGTTACCGCCATCTTGATTGTGCCGCAGACTACGGTAATGAAGAACAGGTTGGCGATGGCATAGCCCAAGCAATTAACGACGGCCTGTGCACCCGAGAAGAGCTATGGATAACGTCAAAACTTTGGAATACCTTTCATGCGCCCGAGCATGTAGAGCTTGCGATTGATAAAACACTCAGCGATTTAAAGCTCGACTACCTCGACCTATACTTAATTCACTTTCCGATTGCGCAAACCTTTGTACCAATCGAGACACGCTATCCGCCAGAGTGGTTTGTAGACCCAAATGCCCAAAACCCACACATGGAGTTGGCAAAAGTACCCCTACATTTAACGTGGCAAGCAATGGAAGAGCAAGTACATAACAACAAAGCAAAACGCATTGGTGTGTGTAATTACTCAAGCGCATTACTCCACGATTTAATGACCTACGCCACCGTTAAACCAGCTATGCTGCAAATTGAATCGCACCCTTATTTAACGCAAGAGCGCCTCATAAGGTTAGCAAAACAATACGACATTCCGGTTACTGCATTTTCTCCACTGGGCGCGCTTTCGTACCTAGAGCTTGAAATGGCCGATCAAACAGAGTCTGTGCTTGAGCAAAGCGTAGTGAAAGCTGCGGCGCAAAGCCATGGTAAAACACCAGCACAAGTTGTGCTGCGCTGGGGCGTGCAACGCGGAACAGCCATCATCCCTAAAACATCAAAACTTGAACGCATGACAGAAAATCTATCGCTGTTTGATTTTGAACTCAATGAGCAAGAAATGGCCGATATTTCTGCACTTAATATTAACCGCCGCTTTAACGACCCAGGTCATTTTTGTGAAGCTGCGTTTAACCGTTTTCACCCTATTTACGATTAGGAAATTACAATGTCAGCTACCGAACTTAACTACGCCGCAGTGCCTACTCAATTAACCTTTGATGACTCGGTTTTTCCGTGCATTGTGGTTAATAATAATAACGCCAGCACCGTTGAAGAGGCGGTGGCTTTCATTCGAGCAAATAAACCTGAACTAGAAACTAAACTGCGTAGCTCTGGTGCTGTATTGTTTCGTGGTTTTCCGATTAATAGTGCTGAAACCTTTGATACGTTTTCAGCAGGGTTTGATTACGATAATTTTACTTACCAAGAGTCACTATCTAACGCGGTACGTATTAATTTTACCGAGCGTGTATTTACCGCTAACGAAGCGCCCAAAGATGTCGAGATTTACCTTCATCACGAAATGGCGCAAACACCTATTTCACCAAGTAAGCTGTTCTTTTTTTGTAAATCGGCAGCTGAAGAAGGCGGCGCAACACCGCTTTGCCGCTCAGATAAGTTATTTAGCGCATTAAAGCAATTTGATAGCCAATTAGCCGATGATTTTGAGCAAAAAGGCTTAAAGTACACCACTTATATGCCTGCAGCCGACGATGCAACATCGGGCCAAGGCCGCAGCTGGAAAAGCACCCTAAGTGTTGAAACCAAAGAAGAAGCGCACAGTAAACTAACCGAGTTAGGCTACGAGTGGGAGTGGCTAGAAGATGGCTCTTTAAAAGCAATTACCCCAATATTACCTGCGGTAGTTACCCTTGAAAACGGCGTACAGGTTTTTTATAACCAACTTATTGCCGCTTACATGGGTTGGAAGGGCGTGCGCGAAAACCCATCGGTTGCAATCACTTTTGGCGATGGCAGTGCTATTCCTAAAGCGGGGCTTGATAAAATTGTCGAGCTTTCAAAAGAGTTTACCTTTGATTTAGCGTGGCAAGATGGCGATGTAGCACTGGTTGATAACGAAATGGCTATGCATGGCCGCCGCCCATTTACTGGCGAGCGAAAGCGCCAAGTACTTGTTGCATTAACCGCAGCTAACGCCTAATGCAGC
Organism: Pseudoalteromonas sp. PSi26; assembly: GCF_054960575.1. Lineage (NCBI taxonomy): Bacteria > Pseudomonadati > Pseudomonadota > Gammaproteobacteria > Alteromonadales > Pseudoalteromonadaceae > Pseudoalteromonas > Pseudoalteromonas sp. PSi26. Next base: position 113,747 of record NZ_JBHNYT010000013.1, read on the forward strand.
GAGTAAGTAATGCATTAAAAGCGTATGTATCGCCACTTTGGCAAGGTGCAAGTATTGCAGCTATGACGGGGCTTGCAGCCTTATTTTTAAGTGAACATTACGGCGCACCCGCTATGTTGTTTGCTTTATTGTTAGGTATGGCTGTATCGTTTTTGTATCAAAGTGACAGCCCTTGCGCAAAAGGGATCGACTTTACCGGCTCCACTATTTTGCGAGTCGGCATTGTATTTTTGGGTACACGTATTGCTTTAGGCGACTTAATTACACTGGGCTGGCAAACTGCACTCATGCTTGCTGGTGCTATATTCACCACCATTATTTTAGGGGTAATACTTGCGCGCGTATTTGGCTTACAAAAACGCTTTGGAGCTCTAACTGGCGGGTCTGTGGCTATTTGCGGGGCATCGGCTGCATTGGCTATTTCGTCGATTATGCCCAACAGCGAACACAAAGAGCGCGATACGTTACTTACTGTTATTGGCGTAACAGCTATGTCGACCATAGCTATGATTCTCTATCCAATCATTGTTAATTACCTAGAATTTGATGCCCATAACGCAGGGGTCTTTTTAGGTGGTACCATACATGATGTAGCCCAAGTGGTGGGCGCGGGCTATTCGGTATCGCCAGAAACCGGCGACATTGCCACACTCACTAAACTTGTGCGTGTTGCTATGTTACTGCCTGTTGTACTTATAATGATGGTTATAATTAATCGATCCAATCAAAGCAATAGAAGCGACTTACCTAAGGTACCTGGCTTTTTAATTGGTTTTGTTATTTTAATGGTAATTAACAGCTGTTTTTCGCTGCCAAGCGTATTACTCGAAAGCGCTAATGAACTGTCAAAGTTCTTTTTAATTACAGCTATTGCCGCCATTGGCATGAAAACTAACTTGGGAAAGCTTACCGAAGTGGGCATAAAACCCATTATTTTAATTGTGGCTGAAACTGTGTGGATAGCGTTATTAATACTGGGCTTTATATTCTTTAACTAACTGAATAAAAAGGTTTAAGCCGTAAATTTTAAGTTCAATATACACCATGTTAAACACGGCTTTTTAATTTAATTCTTTCTAAGGCTAAAAAATAAAATAACAATAAAGCTTGGTGTATTATCAAACATGCTGTTATCCTGATCGGCATCGGGTTGATGAAAACCCAGTTTATTTGTAAGTACCTCGTTGATATTAGTAATAATCCTTCGCGTTATCCTCAGTTAAATGCACGTTTTCTTCCTGTTAAATTGCCTATTTAGGGCACACTTTTATTTATTTTTAGGATCTATTATGTCTAATACAACAACTGGTACAGTTAAATTTTTTAATGAAGCAAAAGGTTTTGGTTTTATCGAGCAAGAGTCTGGCCCTGATGTGTTTGCACATTTCAGCGCAATCTCTGGCGACGGTTTTAAAACCCTTGCTGAAGGCCAACGTGTACAGTTTACTGTTACTCAAGGTCAAAAAGGCCCACAGGCTGAGAACATTGTTAGCATCTAATTGCTAAACAATTAAATGGGTTAGCAATAACCCATTTTGAATACTAGTTTGAAAGAAGTTTTGTTTTATTTGTTAGTACCCCGTTGTTTTAGTAATAATCTTGCGCGTTATCCTCAAGTTAACTATTTTTTCCGGCTCAATCGCCTCTTTTCAGGCACACTTATATTAATTTTTTAGGATACATATTATGTCTACTACAACTACTGGTTCAGTAAAATGGTTTAACGAAGCAAAAGGTTTTGGTTTTATCGAGCAAGAGTCTGGCCCTGATGTGTTTGCACATTTCAGCGCAATCTCTGGCGACGGTTTTAAAACCCTTGCTGAAGGCCAACGTGTACAGTTTACTGTTACTCAAGGTCAAAAAGGCCCACAGGCTGAGAACATTGTTAGCATTTAACATGTTTTAAATAAATGCGTTATTTAACGCATTTATTACCCCCTTAATTACCTCTTATAAGTATTAGTAAAATCCCTTCAAACATTTATTTCAGTCTTGCTTGAGCATAACTCCTGTATTGCCTACAATAGCGCACAATATATTCTATGCAGATCCCTATTATGACTGATACAAATAAACCTGAATTACCAGATCAACTTTCTATTAATCCACGCAGCAAATTTTATGTAGAAGAAGTGTTTGAACATGAAATTGGTATTACACTAAATGGCAAAGAACGTTTTGACGTTGAAGAGTACAGCATTAGCGAAGGTTGGATTAAAGTAGCAGCACCTAAAGCGTTAGATCGCCGCGGCCAGCCATTACTTATGAAAGTAAAAGGTAAGGTAGAAGCGTTTTACAAATAAGTTAAACCTTATTTAAAAGTAAGCGACTCCTTTGGGCAGTCGCTTTTTTTGTGTCTATTAAAAAGTATTGAGCTATTTTCATGTTAAACCTGATGAAGTTTCACTATATTTTTAAGCAAAACATGCTTGAATGACGTCATATTGTATAGAACAGCGGAAGCTAATTATGAAAAAAGTAATTATTTTAGATGGTGGCATGGGCCGCGAACTTAAACGCATTGGCGCTCCGTTTACGCAACCTCTTTGGAGTGCACAGGCACTTATAGAAGCGCCACACTTTGTTACTCAAGCACACTCTGGGTTTATAGATGCTGGCGCTGAAGTAATTACTGTAAATAGTTACGCCTGTGTACCGTTTCATTTAGGCGAAGCGCTTTATAATTCACAAGGTGCCGCGCTTGCTGATCAAGCTGCAATCATTGCAAAAAAAGCGGCTCAAAGTGCAAATAAAAATATACTGGTAGCAGGTTCGCTTCCTCCGGTATTTGGCTCTTACCGCCCGGAGCTATTTGAACGTAAGCGTGGTTTTACTATTTTAAATACACTTTACGAAGCACAAAACGAGTATGTAGATTTATGGATTGGCGAAACTATTTCTAGCATTGAAGAAGCACAAGTAATGGCAAGCGTATTTAAAAATTCAAACAAACCATGCTATTACGCATTTACCTTAAATGATGAAGTTAGCGAAGTAGCAACCCTGCGCTCAGGCGAATTTGTAACTGACGCCGTAACTGAACTGCTTGATCACAATGTTGCAGGTATTTTATTTAATTGCTCGATCCCCGAAGTAATAGAACAAGCCTTAATAGATACTAATAAGGTATTATCGAAGCTTAATAAAACCGTGGCTTTGGGCGCCTTTGCAAACGGCTTTACGCCTATTGCCCATGACTATCAAGCCAATCAAGGCTCGCAAGCGTATCGTGATATTTCACCTTCAGAATACCTAGGCTTTGCAAAGAAGTGGCACGCTCTGGGTGCAACTGTTATTGGGGGTTGCTGTGGTATAGGCCCAGAGTTTATTGAAGTGCTGGTAAACTGGAAACAGGAACTTGAAAGCGCTTAAGCTTTTAGTGCCCTTTAGGACTTATTGGCTGCACCAATCGTGTTAAGTTATTAGGCATTTATAGCGACAGATAAATAGCGTGATAACAAGGCATAAATATCGACATGTAGTTGTTCTGCATGAGAAATTCATAACGCTGTTAGCGCTCTATTTAGCACGCTAGAATGATTAAATATTTGAGTCGATTGGTGTTATTCCCAACACCCAATCAAGCCCTTGTATTGCAGTAGTAGGAAATGCGGTTGCATGGCTCGCCCCCTCAATAACAACACTTTTTAATTGTATGTTGTCACTGTTAAGTGCATTAATTTTTTGTACCAATAGCTTGGCACCCTCAACCATATTTTGCCCTTCACCAAAAGCTGGGATTTCCTTTGCTCCCACCGATATATAAACCTTTGTAGTCACTTTAGGTTTATTTGCTTGTAGCGCTAAAATTGCGTTGCTATCAAACCAAACAGACGGGCTACCAATGATATAATGGCTAAATAAATCGGGTTCTGTAAATAAAACAGTGACACCAAATAAGCCGCCTAGCGAGTTACCTATGTAGGTTTTTTGTGTGTGACTTGCTCGGTAGTTTTGCTCAATATAAGGAAACACGGTGTTTTTAATAAACTTAATGTGCCCTTGCGCATTACCTGTTTGTTTTTTCCAATCCTTTGCAAAGGTAGGTGTGTAGTCTCTAATTCGACTGGCAGATCCAATAGACCCTTTTTCATAACCAATGGCAACAATAATTGCCTGCTGCATTTTGCCGCTATCCATAGGAAACCGTGTAGCCCCTGCCACTATAGGGAAGGTATACGGCGCATCGGTTAAATAAATAACTGGATATGTTTTATCTGGCTTATTTTTATATGACTTAGGGAGCTGAATAAAAACAGGGTAAACACGCTTACTAGAAGGTTCTGTTAGCTGAATAACGCTACTTCTAGGAATTTCATATGGCGTATTTGCACTTAATTTAAAACAAGTTAATACACAAAGCAGCAATAGCCATTTGGTTGGTAAATTCACTTAATTTCCCTTTATAAACTACAGCTACACTTATATTTGCCCAAACAGTAAAGAAGGCAGCGCCTCATAAAGGTAACTGCCTAATATAAAGTGACTATAAAACCTTACTTAGAACGGTTTCGCCAACCACTCCATGCATCATCTTCTGGGTTAACTTTGTTTTTCTTCTTTTTCTTACCTGTGCCTTCAGGCTTTGCCATTGGCTTGTCGTTTTTAAGTGCTTGTGCTGCATCAAGATTTACTTGGTTAACTGCAAAACCGGTTACTTCTTCACGCTCTAAGCGAAGTTTGTTTTTCTTTTCTATTATTTTAAAGTGATGAAAGTCTTCATAATCAATCAGTGATAACGCTAAACCCACTTCACCAGCACGGCCGCTTCGGCCAATACGGTGCATGTAATCAGCGGGGCTGCGCGGTAAGTTAAAGTTAATCACAACAGGCAGTTTGGCAATATCTAAACCACGAGCTGCTATATCGGTGGCAATAAGTACTTCTATTTCGCCCGCTTTAAATTTTTCAATTACGCGAGTACGCTCACTTTGGCCTTTATCACCATGAAATACTTGTGCGTTAATACCACGCTTTTCAAGCTTGCCCGCTAAGTGCTCACAGTCTTTTTTAGCGTTTACAAAAATAAGTGCTTGGCGCCATTTATGCTCTTTAATTAAATGCGCTAAAACCGTGGTTTTTTCGCCTTTATTAACCGTAAATACGCGCTGTACAAGCGTGCTTTCGTCTTTACTTTGAACTTGTATTTCAACAGGGTTAGTTAACAGCTCTTGCGTTAATTGTGTGACTTGCTCTGGAAAGGTTGCTGAAAACAACATTGTTTGTTTTTTAGCAGGCATTAACGCTAATAACTCAGCAAGCTCTTCAGTAAAGCCAAGACTTAACATGCGGTCGGCTTCATCAAGCACTAAGGTTGTTACTTTATCGAGCTTAATCGCATTGCTTGAGATTAAATCGAGTAAACGCCCAGGCGTTGCAACAATAATATCGGCGCCGCCGCGCAGTGCCTGCATTTGTGTATTAACCGACACACCACCAAACACCGCCACCGTTTTAATGGCGCCATTTAAGTTAGCAGAATACGATTTAACGCTATCGGCCACTTGTGTTGCAAGCTCACGGGTAGGTACCAAAATAAGCCCAGTTACAAAATTACCTTTGCTTGCTGCTTTTTTAGCACCTTGCGCTAAAAATAGCGTTTGTAGCATAGGCAAAGCAAACGTCGCTGTTTTACCTGAGCCAGTATTTGCCCCCGCAATTAAATCGCTACCAGCAAGTACACTTGGAATCGCCTTAGCTTGAATTGGCGTAGGTTGGCTGTATTCCAAATCGGTTAAACGAGCTTGTAGCTCTGGAATAAGGCCAAGATCGTTAAAGGTACTAGGGCTTGTGGCTGAGGTCATATTTATTACGGGCTTATTGCTAAAAAGTAGCCTGTAATTTTAGCGTATTTAGCGCTTATTAAGTAGGGATTAGTGATTTAAATGTTTTTATAGGTAACCGCTGCGTGTTGTAAAGGTAACTGTAAGCGCAGGCCACACCTACGCTTTGTCCTTTTACATTACTGCATTTTATTTAACTGTATTTGTAATCTACTTTTAGTCTCTTTTAAGGCATCTAAATAGGGGTATTTGGTATCTACTACATTTAAAGCCGCTTCTATTTTAATAAGTGCCTGTTGTATATTACCTTGTACCTCATAGCCATAGCCTAACCCCCATAGTGCATCAACAGATTGTGGGTGATGCTTAACATTATGCTTAAATACTGCCACAGCACGCTCATATTGCTGCATATTTACTAGATTGTAACCAAGTTGCCTAACAGCCCTCTCTGGAGGTGTTACTTGCTCGCCCCATTGTTGAGATAATGTTTGATAATATGCATCAATAGAGGTTACATCGTCAGTTAAAGCACTGATTGGCATTTGCTTAGGTAAAAATAAGTTGTAATAGGCATTAAATACGCCAGCTGCAGAGGTTAAGCCATGCGAGATGCCATCAAACGCATCACTGAAAAAGCGTAAATTGGGCAAGTTATTAGATTGCAAAGCTTGCTGCAACTCATTGTATCGCTCACGCATTATGCCTGCTTCTTCGCCTATATTTATATAAACATAGTTATTCAGAGCTTTTGATTTATTGATAAACGACTTAGTCGCTTTTACCGATGCACCATAGTTCCACCAAACAGCAGGGCTGTAAGCAATGTGTGCTTGGAAAAGCTCAGGGTGAGCTTGCATTGTATAAAGCGAAAACACGCCTGCCGCAGACGCTCCTGCAATCACATTATAATTGTGCGTACGGTAACTTTTATTAATCAAGGGCATAAGCTCTTGCTCAATAAATGCTAAAAACTTTGCTGCGCCACCGCCTTCACCTACCGGGCCTTGTGGTTCTTTATTAACTGTGGGGTATAAATCTCTTAAGCGATTGGTGTTTTCAATAGCGACAATAATGACCTCTGGCGCACGATTATCATTTTGTAATCGCTCCATCACAGCACTTATGAGCGGTATGTTACCCGCGCCATCAAGGCGATAAATGACCGGATAAACTTTGTTTGGATTAGCTTGATAACTCTTTGGAAGCTGGACTACAACTTTGCGTTCTTCGTTTAAAACTGCTGAATTAATAGAGTGCATGAACTGAGAGTAATCTGCACTTTGCTGTTTAGTGCCAGGTTGTGCACTGGCATTTTGTGAACTAAAAGCAAAAAAGCTAACAAAACAAATAACGGCTAATAAACGCATTACTAATCCTTTATAAAATAGTGTGTTATTTAATCTAACAGGCTTTGAGGTACAAAAAAAGGCGCATTGAGCGCCTTTTTAGTTTTAACTAACAAACAATAACTTATTGATTTTACTCAACCGTAACCGATTTAGCTAAGTTACGTGGCTGGTCAACGTCAGTACCTTTAATTACCGCTACGTAGTACGACAGTAACTGTAATGGCAATGTGTAAACAATTGGCGCAATAATGTCGTCAGTGTGGTTTACGTTGATTACACGCATTGTGTCGTCTGACTCAAAGTGTGAATCTTTATCTGCGAATACGTAAATAATGCCGCCACGTGCACGTACTTCTTCTACGTTTGATTTAAGCTTTTCTAATAGCTCATTGTTTGGTGCTACAACAATAATTGGCATGTCGGCATCAATAAGTGCAAGTGGCCCATGTTTAAGCTCGCCCGCTGCGTAGGCTTCTGCGTGAATGTACGAAATCTCTTTAAGTTTAAGCGCACCTTCCATTGCAATTGGGTATTGCGAGCCACGACCTAAAAACAGTGAGTGATGTTTGTCGGCAAACTCTTCTGCAAGGTCTGCAATGCCATCAGCAAGCAGTAATGTTTCTTCAAGCTTAGCAGGAAGTACTTTTATAGCATTTACAATGGCACTTTGATCAAGCTGCTTTTCTTGAGCTATAGACGCAGTAAGCATTAACAAACCAACTAATTGTGTTGTAAATGCTTTAGTAGAAGCTACACCAATTTCAGCGCCCGCTTTAGTCATAAAGGCTAGGTCTGATTCGCGTACAAGCGATGAGCCTGGTACGTTACAAATAGTCATTGAGGCCATGTAACCTTGCTCTTTAGCTAGGCGTAACGCAGCTAGCGTATCGGCAGTTTCACCCGATTGTGAAATAGTCACAAGTAGGCTGTTTTCGTGTACATACGATTGGCGGTAACGAAACTCAGAAGCAATTTCTACGTTACAGCTAACACCTGCAAATTGCTCAAGCCAGTAACGAGCAACCATACCTGAGTGGTATGACGTACCACAGGCAATAATTTGTACGTGTTTTACATCTTTAAATATTTGCTGAGCGCTGTCGCCAAAGGCGTCAATTGCTACGCGGTCGTCGTTTAAACGCCCTTCAAGGGTATTGCGTACCGCAAGTGGTTGCTCGTAAATTTCTTTTAGCATGTAGTGGCGGTAGTCGCCCTTGCCTGAAGCGTCTTGCGTGATATTTGATTCAATAACTTCGCGCTCTACAGCGTCGCCATTTTCATCAAAAATTTCAACAGTGTCACGTGTAATGCGGGCTACGTCGCCTTCTTCTAAAAAGATGAAGCTACGTGTAACTGGTAATAGTGCTAACTGATCAGACGCAATAAAGTTTTCGCCAAGGCCTAAACCTATTACAAGTGGGCTACCTGAGCGCGCTACGATGATTTCGTTGTCGTTCGCTTTATCAAATACAACCGTACCAAACGCACCTTCAAATTGCTTAACCGCGGCTTGAACAGATGCAAGTAACGTAGTGTGTTGCTTACGAAGCTTATGAATTAAGTGCACCATTACTTCGGTATCGGTTTCAGATAGGAACTCGTAGCCTTCTTCTTTAAGCGATGCACGTAGGGTTGCGTGGTTTTCAATAATACCGTTATGCACAAGTGCCAGCTGGTTATTGGATACATGCGGGTGGGCGTTTTCTTCAGTAACGCTACCGTGTGTTGCCCAGCGTGTGTGTGCAATACCTGTATGGCCGCTAACGCCTGCTTTCTCAAGTGCAGCTTCTACGTTTACTACTTTACCTACTGCTTTTACAGTATTTAGCGTAGAGCCTTCTAATAGCGCTACACCTGCAGAGTCGTAGCCACGGTATTCAAGACGTTTAAGGCCTTCAACTAAAATTTTATTTACTGGACGTTCTGCAACTGCCCCAACTATTCCACACATAGTGTCTCCATTAATTTTTTAATTCTAGTAACTCGCTTTGTAGTTACTATCCAATAATCTCTGCACAAATTAGTTTTACACCACACGCCTCTATCGCTTTGCGTTTATCGTCTGCTAAGCCAGTATCGGTTATTAAAGTGGTTACTATTTTCCACGGTAATTCTAAATTTGGTATTTTTCGGCCAATCTTATCTGATTCAACCATTACTATTACTTCACGGGCGGCCTTTGCCATTACTTGGCTTAAGCCAACTAACTCATTAAAGGTAGTCGTGCCACGTTTTACATCTATGCCGTCAGCACCAATAAATAATTGATCGAAGTCATAAGAGCATAATACGTTTTCGGCAACTTGCCCCTGAAACGACTCAGAATGCGGATCCCATGTACCACCGGTCATCAAAAGTGTTGGTTCGTTCTCAAGTGAAAGTAAACGGCTCGCCACTTTAATCGCGTTGGTCATTACAACTAACCCGCGCTTATTTGCAAGCTCTGGGATCATAGCGGCCGTAGTGCGCCCGCTATCAATAATAATGCGGTTATGATCTTTTATAAGTGCAGCTGCAGCCTTAGCTATTGCTACTTTTCGCTTAGAATCGATCTCATCGCTTACTATCTCTTTTGGTAGCGCAATAGCTCCACCATAACGGCGCAGCAACAAGCCACTTTTCTCAAGCGCGGTTAAGTCTTTTCGAATGGTTACTTCTGATGTTTGAAACTGTTCAGCAAGAGTCTCAACAGCCACTTCACCAAGCTCATTTACTTGGTTAAGGATCAGATGACGGCGTTGCTGGGTGTTTCGTTTGGTCATTAAGTAACTGCCATTAAGTTTCGTTTCGAAAGTTAGGGGATTTTAAACGAAACATAATAAATGGCAAGTGAATGCATAAAAATAAAGCAGTTTTATTCAAATTATCATCATGCTTAAAGTAGGTTAAGCTAGGCACCATTATTTAAGTTAAACAAAATTGATATGCAGTCATTTAATAGTATTAGTAAAGAGAATCTAGCGCAGCGTAAAACTGTGCACGAAATTTGCCGCTTATTTAATAAAAGCCCCAGTAAAGGTAATTTTAAACGTATTAAAGAGCGATTCGCTCAATGCGGTGAAGGGGTAATTATAGAATCAGGTTTTCATTGCGATTATGGTAATCAAATAACTATTGGTGATCGTAGCTTCATAAATATTAACTGTACGGTATTAGATGCTCCAATTAGTGAGGGGGCTATAAGCATTGGTGATGACTGCTTAATAGGGCCGAACGTTCAACTATTAGCGGTTTCTCATGCTGTTAACCCTACACAGCGACTCAATAAAGAAAACTTTGCATCAACCATTACAATAGGTAACAACGTATGGATTGGCGCGGGAGTTATCGTGTTAGCTGGCGTTACCATTGGCGATAATGCTGTCGTGGGCGCAGGATCAGTAGTAATCAAAAGTGTGGCTCCGAACACTGTTGTTGCTGGCAATCCTGCGGTGAAAATTAAAGATATTTAATTATATATTGTAGGTCGTCGTTTACGGCGACAATAATATAGAAAAAGCCTTTCGGTAAACGAAAGGCCTTAGTTGACAGATCGTAACTAATTTTACTAACTACTCATTGCGTAAAACAAGTGATGGCCTTGTGCTGGCGGCTTTAAAAGCAAGGCTCGCAACCGTGAACCAAGTAATCGCAGCAACAACTAATGCAGCTAAAGCATAAACCCAAATAGGTTGCCCTATGCGGTCATTAAAACTATTTAGCCAATTATCTGTTAACCAATAAGCGAGCGGTATACTTATTACTAAACTCAATGACACAAGTTTTAAATAAGACACACTCACTGCTGTTACCAACTGAGTGATTGTTGCCCCCAAGACCTTTTTAATCGCCAACTCTTTTTGCTTCGAAAGCACCGTTTGAGATACCAATACGGCAAGGCTAATAACGGTTAGCGCTGTGCTCAAAACTAATAACCATTTTGATAAGGTTATTACCCTAAGCTCATTTTTATAATTTTTTGCATAATCATCCTCAAAACTATTCACTTCCACATCAAGAATGGCAAAGCGCGATTTTAATAAAGCAGGGATCTGCCTTTTTAAATCCGTAAATGAAGCGTTATCACTTAGCTTTATAACAATATTGCCATGACCATTTGGCAAGTAGTTTCGACCTAGGTTAAAAGAAAGCGGTGTCATTTTATGTTTAGCCGAGCCAACTTTCACGTCAGCGACAACACCAACAACCGTGGCACTTAAGTTAGCATCACCATTACTAAGCGTCATACCAATCACTTGCTGCATAGACTCATACCCAGCTAAATTCACCATTGACTCAGTTACAATTAACGCAACGTGTTCAGAGCCATCCGGCTGCTTTTCAAACCAATCACTTTGAAAGTCGCGATTAAAATCTCTACCCGCTAACAGCTTAAGCCCCAATGCTTCAACCACATCAAAGCTTGTTACCACTGAAGGAGCAACCCCATCAACTACCTGCCCATTAGGCCAAGTTAGTTGCACACCGCCGCGCACTTGTTCAGTCAGGTTTATGTCGGTTGCACTGAGCGAAGCAACGCCTGGTAAATCGGCAATTGCTGATATTACGCGTGTATTATCTTTATCAAAAAGTTGTGTAGTTGGAATGTTTTTAACAATGAGTCTATTTTGGGTTTGATAGCCCACATCCATATTCGCAACAAACTCAAGCTGCAACTGAGCAATAACAAATACAATAAATATGAAAGTGGCTAAACCTGCTTGAAAGCTCAGTATACCTTTGACCAGTAACCCCAAATGATACTGATAATGTGTTCTTACTAAGAGTTTTACATCAACATTTGCAACCACTAAGCCTGCATATATGCCATTAAATATACCTATTACACAAGTTATCAAAATAGCCATCAACACCATTGATTTATCAAGCACAAACGAGATATGCGACTCAACTAGCTGGTTAAAATAATCATGACTCAACTCCACAAATGCCAAAGATAACACTACGGCAAAACCAGTGAGCACAATTGATTCAACTACAAACAGCCGAAACAATTGACCTCGACTGGCACCAATCGCCTTTTTAATCGCTATTTGCTTAGCAGCCCTGCCCACACTGACTAAATTAAAGTTGATAAAATTACAGGTTATTTGTAAAAAAATAATGAAAATAAGCCCGCACGCAATAGCCACCGCAGTGAGCGACCCAGGCGCTTTCATTTCATAAGTGGAGCGACCTTTTAAATAAATATCAGTGATATTAATTAATTTATATTGCACTGTTTTGTGCTCAGCTGACTTTGTTGTCAAATACTGTTCAAACAACTTATTTTCAAGCGCTGCAATATCTGTGTCGACTGCTGTTTTTATATAAACGTAACCATGGGGTTGTTTTTTAAGTGTTGCAGGAAAGGCTGTGAGTACGTCAAACGCAAAGTGAGTTTGCGCAGGTAAATCTTTAAATACAGCGCCAATTGTGTAGTTTTGTTCATTGGCACTTAGCCGCTTACCTATCACATCAGTACCAGCAAACAGCCTGATCGCTTCAGACTCACTGATCGCGAGTTGATTAGGCGTATTTAATACCACATCGATAGCACCACGCGTCACATCTAGGTTAATAAATTTCGATAAATTATTTGAAGCAAAATAAACGTTTTTTAGCTTCACATTAGTGTCACCATTACTTGTGCCTACATGACTTACTTCTGTATTAAAGTGGTGACCTACATACCCCATAAATTCAGCCGGTATTAAACCGAATACATCTTCGACATCAGTATCGTTTAGCAGTGCTTGCGCCACAGCTAAATCCCGCATCGGCATTAATGTATCGAAACCAAAACTTGTAAAATCTACGTGCGCCCTATAAACCCGCTGTTTATCCGGCTGATTACTATCATAAGAAAGCTCATGTTTTACAAACAAAGCCAGCAATATAACTGCTGCTAACCCAGCACTATAACTAACAAAGTGGGGCCAAAATAATCGAGTCGCTTTTATTCTTATTGAGGTAATTAATTGTTCCAAAATGATCATCCTTTTCAGCTTGTTAATCGCTGCCAAAATTTAACTCGATACTTTGGCAGCGTTAATATTTTCACCTAAAATCACTTTTTATTATTCATAACGTAAAGTAAGCGATGGCCGTGTACTGGCAGCTTTAAAGGCGAGGCTTGCAACCGTGAGCCAAGTGATCGCAGCAACACTTAGAGCAGCAATTAGATAAACCCAAAGAGCTTGATCAACACGCTCGTTAAAATTAGCAAGCCAGTCACCCACCAGCCAATAAGTTAGCGGGTATGCTATGGCTACACTTCCTAGCACTAAAATTAAAAACTCTTTTGCCAGTAGATTCATTATGCTGATGCGTGATGCGCCAAGTACTTTGCGTACAGCGACTTCTTTTTGGCGACGAATCGTGGCAAATGAAGCTAAACCAAAAGTACCTAAGCAAGTTAAGAACACTGCAAGGCCAGTAAATATAAGTACGACAAGAGAAACACGCTCATCACCTTTTAATACCGCTTTATAGTTTTCAGCTAGCAGGTTTATTTTTGGCTCATAAATATTAGACACTTCAGCTAAAGCTGTAATCACTGCTTGTTTTATAGCAGGGAGGTTTTGCACGTTCACGGTTAAAATTACTTCAGATACTGGTGTTAAATAGTTATAACCACATAAAAACATAATGTTAGAATTCGCATCTTGTGCATTACCAACCTTTACATCTTTTACAACACCAACAACTTGCATATCCACATTACGCCCTGTGTCTTTAATTTTTTGTCCAATAATATCAGCTACATTGCTATAACCAGCCTGCTTGGCAACGGTTTCTGTAATAATTGTACCTACTGTTGTAACCCCGTTTGCTCGCGTCGCCCAGTCTGAGGAAAACTCACGGCTAAAGTCTCTACCAGCAATAAGCGTAAGGCCTAGCCCTTTTACAACATCAAAACCAGAACCTATCACTGGGGTTATTCCACCTGAAGATTCACCATTGGGCCAAGTGGGCTGTAATGTATTATTAATTGAAACGGTTAAACGGGTATCAATAACCGTTGCTTGCTCTACACCATCTATAGCCGTCAAGCGATTAATTAGTGCGCTAGGCTGCTGCGTAAATACCGATTGCACCGGCAACTCTGAAACCACTAAGCGTTGCTGCGTTTGATAGCCTAAAGGAAGGCTTTGTAAATGAGATAATTGTTTTAATAACGTAACTGATGCAATGATCAAACCGATTGCCAATGATGCTTGCAAGGTCAATAAGCATTTACGTACCCAAATGGCCGTATTACCGCGTTGTAAATCGCCACTTAACACTCGTTTTGCGCTAAATGATGAGATAAACAATGCCGGGTACAAACCTGCAAGTATGCCTACAGCAATAACCACAGCCATAATGCCCAAACCAAAGGCTGAAAAATAACTCACTATCAGTTCACGATCGACTAGCTGGTTAAAGCTTGGCAATAACAGTTCCACTAACACACAGGCAATAATCATAGACAATAGAGCAACCAAAGTAGATTCAGCTAAAAACTGTGTTACTAACTGCACCTTACTTGCGCCAAGTGCTTTGCGCACCCCTACTTCTTTGGCGCGCTTTGCAGACTGCGCTACTGTCATATTGATAAAGTTAAAGCCAGCAATCAAAATAAGTAACACGCTCAACCCGGCACAAATCGTTACAACTTGCTTTGCGCCGCCTGCTTTCATTTCAAATGGCGATTTTGCTGTAAAATGTAAGTCTAGTAATGGGTGTAACTCAATGGCAATTTGACCCGCCATTTGCCCATTGAAGTACTGTTTAGACAGTGTATCAGCGAGTGCTTTTGGATCTGCTTGCGGCGCCAAACGTATATAAACATAACTGCTATTAACCATCAGGTTATTTGGATCATGTTTTACATATACGAGGTTTTTAAATGCAAAGTGAGTATTGCTTGGTAAATCTGCAAACACCGCCCGTACAGTATATTGCCCTTGTTCGTGCTGTAGCGTGTTACCAATAACATTTATTGTACCGAAAATTCGCAGTGCTTCAGATTCACTTAGAGCCAAGCTCTCAGGTGTACTCATTGCATTTTTTAAATCCCCTGCCAATGTGTTTATATTGATAAAGTTCTCAATATTTGGCGTTGCCCCATACAAGTCATTAAGTTTAAAACCCTGATCCAGGTACTGCACGTCAACCATAGCTTCTCGAGTCAGCGATACCATCGTCAAACCAAACACTTCTTCAACTTGACTATATTCAGTGGCTTTTGCCGCTTGAGAATAATTAAAAATAGGAATGACTGATAAGCCCAATCTTGAGAAATCTTGGCCTACACGGTAAACACGTTCAGCGTGAGGCTGCTGACTATCGTACGATAGCTCGTTTTGTGCAAATAGTGCCACTAAAATAGCCGCAGCTAAGCCAATACTTAACCCTAAAAGGTTTAGGATAAAGTGCTGTTTTTGTTGCTTAAATGATCTTAAAGCAGTGACTAAATAATTAATAAACATATTAAGTAACCTCAACAACGGCTTGCTGCGCAATATTTGCTTTGTCAAGCATCACTTGGCCATCCAATAGGCGCACTAAGCGATCAGCATAGGCACCCTCTTTTTCTGAGTGAGTCACCATAATAACCGTAGTGCCTTCACGGTTTAATTCGCGTAGCATCGCCATCACTTCATCACCGTTTTTAGAATCGAGGTTACCGGTTGGCTCGTCGGCTAAAATTAGTTTGGGATTAATCACTAATGCACGCGCAACGGCTACCCGCTGCTGCTGACCACCCGATAGTTGCTGTGGTAAATGCTCGCCGCGGTGATCAATACCCACGCGCTTTAAAATGGTTTCTACGCGTTGCTTACGCTCACTTTTTGATATTTTTTGATACTGCAATGGCAACTCTACGTTTTCATAAACTGTTAGCTCATCAATCAGGTTAAAGCTTTGAAATACAAAGCCAATTGAATCTTTACGTAGCTCTGCTAGTTGCTTTTCGCTATAGCCTGCAATGTCAGTTCCCGCAAAATCAAAGTTGCCTGAGGTCGGTGAATCAAGCATACCCAAAATAGAAAGCAGCGTTGACTTACCACAGCCAGATGGCCCCATTATCGCTAAAAAATCGCCTTCGTTTACAGTTAAGTTAATATTACTCAGCGCTGTTGTTTCAACATCTTGAGTACGAAATACGCGGCTTAAATTAGTTAGTTTGATCATTGTTATTATCCTTAAAATTGTAGTTGCTGTGCTTTGTCAAAGTTACTGTAGCTAGAGGTAATCACTTTATCCCCAGCGTTTAGCCCTTCAAGCACTTCAAAATAGTGTTGATTCTTTTTGCCTAGGCGAATATCACGGCGCACTGCTTTATCACCGCCTTGCTCGATTACATAAACCCAGTTACCGCCCGAGTTAGTAAAAAAAGCCCCGCGTTTAAGTAGTAAGGCATTGTTATTGTCATCCCCTAGCATTAACTCAATATCAATGCTTTGGCCGCGCTTAATGCTTTTAGTGTTACTGGGTAAATCAACTTCAATTTGAAATTGTGACTGCTGTACGCGGCTATCGATTTTGCTCACTTTTGCATTCACCGTGCCGCTTTCGAGCTCAATCATTACCGCCATGTCACGCTGCACTTGGTTTAAATAAAATTCATCCATGCGCACCACTAATTTATATTCATTAGGAATATCTATTTGGCCTAACCGCGCACCACTGTTTTTAGATTCGCCAATTTCCACATCAAGTTCGCTTAAATAACCTGAAACAGGCGCTTTGATTAATAAATTATCGAGATTTCGACGCGCAAATTGCAGATTTTTTTCGAGCATTTTAGCGCTGTCTGACAACTGCGCTACTTGCACCTCACGGATTGAATTTTCTTGCTTTTGGCGCTCAAGGGTGAGCTCTTTACGGGCTTGGTAATAATTTAAATCTTCTTCAAGCTCAGCTAGTTGGTCTTGCGCCAATACGCCACTTTTAACCAAAGGTTTAGTTTGTTTTAATCTACGTGTTAAATGGGTAATTTTTAATTCGATTTCTAATAAGTCACGGCGTAAGTTTAACCGGCTGGTTTCCATGGTCATTTGCGTATTACGTAAAAAGTTAAGCTGCTCGGTAACTTGTGCTTCACGGCTCATTACATCCAGTTGTAGGTTAGTATTGCTTAGGCGCACGAGCGGTTGGCCTTTCTCAACATATTCACCTTGCTCGACTAATCGCTCTTCCACTTGACCACCAGCAATGGTATCGAGATAAATACTGGTTTTTGGCACAACTTGACCGCGTAAGCTTAAGGCATCTTTAAAGGCACCTTGTTTAACCGTGCTAACCGTTAAACCACTACGCTCGATATTTTGGCTACGGCCTATATCACTGCTTTGCGTAAAACCATATGCAGCCGCAGCAACACCTAAAGTAAGAGCTGCAAAAGTAAATTTTTTTAAATACTTTTGCGTAAATGAGCGTTCTATTTTTTTGTCCATGTCGACTACCTTGATACAGGTTTAATAAACTAATTACCGATAGTTATTACAAACGCTGTGCCAGTTTTATTTAACCAATAAATTCAAACTGTTAATGTTTAGTTTGATTGTTCACATATTTGTAGTGTCCGCTAATAGAACACTTTGTTATTTTATAAACGTCCATTTTTGGACACTGTCCCCTTTTTGTTTTAGGCTAAATAAAACTCTATAAGAATAAAAAATATGAAACACACAGGCTCTCTTCTAATTGTTGATGACAACCTAGACATTCTCATTGCAGCACGTTTATTACTAAAACAGCATTATCAAAGTGTTAAAACCACAGGCAATCCATTTAACATTGCAGGCATCATTAACGAGCAACGCAAGCTCGAGCAGCCCGTTGACGTAATACTGCTTGATATGAACTTTACCCAAGACTCAATCAGTGGCAAAGAAGGCTTTTATTGGCTCAAAAAAATTATCGAACAAGACGCTAATATCGTTGTTTTATTAATGACCGCTTACGGCGATATTCAATTAGCCGTAGATGCAATTAAAGCTGGGGCCTCTGATTTTATTGCCAAGCCTTGGCAAAACGAGCAATTACTTGGCGCAGTTGCTGCCGCATTTTCACACGCCAAAGACAAACAGCAAGTGAGCAAATTAACGCGGCAAAAACAAGGGTTAAACCAAGCCTTAAACACGCCTAACTTTGAGTTTTTAGGTCAAAGCAATGCGATGCAGCAGGTGTTTAGTACTATAGAAAAAGCAGCACAAACTGATGCCAACATATTAATAACCGGTGAAAGTGGCACAGGGAAGGAGTTGACCGCACACGCCATTCATCAAGCAAGTATGCGCCATAATCAAACCTTTATGAGTTTAGATATGGGTGCAGTAGCGCAGAATTTATTTGAAAGCGAACTTTTCGGCCACAAAAAAGGCGCGTTTACCGATGCAAAAAGCGATCGAATTGGTAAATTTGAGCTTGCCCACGGTGGCAGTTTATTTTTAGATGAACTGGGTAATTTACCCTTAGAGCATCAAGCCAAATTACTGGCTGCACTGCAAAATAGACAAATAACGCCCGTTGGCAGCAGTAAAGCCGTTGATATAGATATTCGCCTTATTTGCGCCACTAACGACAACCTTGATCAAGCCGTCGCAGAGGGGCGTTTTCGTCAAGATTTATTGTATCGGATAAACACCGTTGAAATTCGCCTTCCGGCATTACGGGAGCGCAGCGATGACATTCCATTATTAGCTAATTACTACCTAAAACACTTTGCGCAAAAATATAAACGCAGCTTAACCATTAGCGATGATGATATGAGTGCGCTTTGCCAATACGCGTGGCCAGGTAATGTACGTGAATTGGCTCACGCTATAGAGCGTGCGGTTATATTAACTGAAGGGGATACACTCGATATAACCTCAGTTGTAGGTAATAGCGCAGCACCTAGCGCTCATTCTGCGAGTCAAAGTACAGAGGATATAAACAATCAGCTACAGTACGACACCTTTGATTTAGACATACTCGAACAACGCACAGTTCGCGCAGCACTTAAGCACCATCAAGGTAATGTGAGTCATGCAGCCAAAGCACTGGGTTTAACCCGTGGTGCCATGTACCGCCGCCTTGAAAAGTACGGGCTATAATCATGCGAGCTAATTTATTACTTTCATTTAATATTATCGCACTTATAAGTGTTAGTGCGTTGCTTAGCTATGTATTGCAAAAGTATGGTTTTTCAGCGACGACATTATTAATGATGCTAGTCGCAGCGGCGCTAATAGCGCATATTTTTACGCTGTTTAAGCGCCAACAAAAACAAGCTGAAATGGTGATCCGAGCCTTAGCCAATGGCGACAGCACCTTGGGGCTTGGTCAAAAACACCCAATGCTTAAGCAATTTGAACAAGTAAAAACGCAAATGCAAACGGCACGTTTTAATGCCGAGCAACAAGCACAGTTTCTACAAGCTTTGCTCATCCATGTTGATTTAGCTGTTATGGTATGTGATGACAACGGCGAGGTGATCGAATCAAATCCAGCCGTTAGTAAATTGCTGGGGAAGAGTTTTCGACATTTACATGAGTTAGGGACTGTAGGTGAGTTAATCTTAAACGCCAGTCATAATCTTCGCAGCACCTCCTACTGGCAAAATGGCGAGCAGCACGACACCCTTTCAATTCAACTTAGTATCGCCGAAATTCAAGGTAAAGTTCGTCGTGTAGTGAGCCTACAATCAATTCACGACCAATTACAACTTAAAGAACAACAAGCGTATAAACGCTTAACTAAAGTGCTCACTCACGAAATTGCTAACTCCATTACGCCACTTTCATCGCTAGCTGATACTTGTAGCAATTTACTGCCAAAAGAGCTATGTTTCGATGAGCTTGAAGATAAACAAGACTTACAACTTGCACTAAACACGTTAGCATCAAGAACTGCTCATTTAGGGGATTTTATTGCTCGTTTTCGCCAAGTTAGCAGCTTACCTAAACCCAATTTAACACCGGCAAATTTAGCCGATATGCTAACGCGTATTGTCGCTTTACATCAACAACAAGCACGCGTTCAACACACCCATATTGAACTGTCGATTAAAAATCAGCAGTTAGTAATGCTTGATAGCAGCCAAATAGAACAGGTATTAGTAAACTTAATAAAAAATGCACTTGAAGTACTAAAGAGTAGCCAAAAGTACAGCGTTGAGAATGCCGTTCAACCAAGGATCGAAATTAGCTTGGCACAAAACACTAGTCAGCAACTTTATATAGAAATCAACGACAACGGCCCAGGTATCAGTGAGCATGTGATAGATATGATCTTCGTGCCATTTTTTACCACCAAACAACAAGGCTCCGGCATTGGCCTTAGCCTCTCTCGGCAAATAATGCTCAACCACGGTGGCGATTTAATTTACGTGCAAAAACCACAAGGCGCCTGTTTTAGGTGTGTATTTGGGTGAACGAAGTCGTTTACGGCGACAATTAATTTGTAGTACAAATAATTACAAACCTTTTAATTTTACTCAACAAGTTAAGCGGTTGGTCAACGTCAGTGCCTTTAGTTAGCGTACGAGGTACGACAGTAACTGTAATAACTGAGTGTAAGCAATTGGCGTAATAATATCGTCGGTGCGGTTTACGTTGATTACACGTATTGCGCCATCTGGCTCACAGTATGAATCTTTATCTGCGAATACGTAAATAATGACACCACGTACGGGTACTTCTTCTACGTTTGATTTAAGCTTTTCTAATAGTTCATTGTTTGATGCTACAACAATAATAGGCGTGTGGACATCAATAAACGTAAGTAGTCTATGTTTTAGCTCGCCCGCTTGCAGCAACCATACAATAGGTAACAACGTATGGATTAGCGCGGGTGTTACCATTGGCGATAACGCATTAGTTGCCGCGGGTTCGTTAGTCACTAAAAGTGTAATGCCTAATACCGTAGTAGCGCGTAACCAAGCTAGTGAAATAAGAACATTGTAATTATTATCGGTGTATTTTAAGTGTCGCTTCGCTCGCCCGATCTACATGATGAGCTGTGGATAAGTGAGCTTTATTTGTCGTATTTACTTTCCTGTAGACGTAAAAAAGCCCGACTATTACTAGTCGGGCTTTCTACAATTTGAAGCCTGGTAATGTCCTACTTTCACATAGCAAATGCTACACTATCATC